>JBEAQM010000001.1:0-4568 GCA_041163845.1 Pseudomonadota bacterium
CGGTAGACAATATCGAACAAGCGATCGAGAGAGCTGGAACCAAAGCAGGCAATAAAGGGGCTGAAGCAATGGTAGGACTTATCGAACTGATTAACCTGTATGGTGAGCTCGCTTAATAGCAACGCGCTATTTGATAGGACGCATGTAAAGCGAAGCTTCAAATGCTTCGCTGTCGCTGTGACAACTTCAGCAGTTGGTTCATGTGACCCGTCACATTAAAATGAAAAAATAGGAAATATATGGCAACAAGACATCAGGCAAGAACGGCAGTAGTGGGGTTACTTTATGCGTATGATTTGGGTAACACTGATATAGGTAAATTCTCTGATGAGATTTTAGAAGAGGGGAAAATCCGCAACAAGCAAAAAGCATTTTCTGATGCACTTTTTGAAGGGACGATCGAAAACCTTGAGATGCTAGATACCCAGATCCAAAAGCATTTAAAAGAGTGGGATTATAGTGGTATCGGTAAAGTCGAAAAAGCGATTATGAGGTTGAGTGCGTATGAGATATTGGTCGCAAAGACAGATAAAGCAATCATCATCAACGAAGCAGTAGAACTTGCCAAAGCGCTTGCAGATGATAAGTCGCCAAAGTTTATTAACGGTGTATTGGACGCCTTAGGTAAAGAGTAATCACCATGACACAACGTTCAACCCTTGCGATTCAACGTATGAGCATTGATGAGGCAGTTGACCTCATAGAGCATGGCGATCTTAAAACACTAGGAGAGATGGCACTTGCCCGTAAGCAGCAGATGCACCCTGAGGGTGTTACGACGTTTGTCGTTGATAGAAACATCAATTATACAAATATTTGTTGGGTAGATTGTAAATTTTGTGCTTTTTATACCCATGAGAAGAAAGAAGATGCTTATATTCTTACGTTTGAAGAGATAGATCAAAAGATTGATGAACTTTTAGCGATAGGCGGAACACAAATCCTTTTTCAAGGGGGAGTCCATCCGAAGCTTGAGATAGAGTGGTACGAAGATTTGGTAGAGCATATCCACCAAAAATACCCACAAGTAACGATCCATGGGTTTTCAGCCATAGAGATAGACTATATCGCACGACGCTCTAATATCACTATCTCTGAAGTGCTTGCACGCTTGAAAGCCAAAGGACTTAGCTCGATCCCTGGAGCAGGAGCTGAGATACTCAGTGATCGGGTCAGAGATATCATCGCACCTAAAAAACTTGACAAAGATACTTGGCTAGAGGTGCACAAAGAGGCACACAAACTAGGGATTAAGTCGACAGCGACAATGATGTACGGTACTGTAGAGACGACACGGGAGATTGTAGAGCATTGGGACTATATCCGTCAGTTGCAAGAGGAGACAGGTGGATTTAGAGCCTTTATCATGTGGTCTTACCAAAGTGACCATACGCAGCTTAAAAGAGAATTACCCACGATAGAAAAGACCTCTTCGAACCAATATTTGAGATACCTAGCAGTCGCTAGGCTTTTTTTGGACAATGTACCCAATATCCAAAGTTCATGGGTCACCCAAGGTTCATATATCGGGCAAATGGCATTGCTTTTTGGTGCGAATGATCTTGGCTCTACTATGATGGAAGAAAATGTCGTCTCAGCAGCAGGTGCTAAAAATCAAATGAACCAAGAAGAGATGATCCGGTTGATTCGTGATGTGGGAGAGAAACCTGCAAAACGAAATACAGCGTATGAAATTTTGGAACGATTTTAAGAATTGATGTACGATTTATTTAAAAAAATCATTATATTGGTATTTATATTGCAAGGAGTATTAATGGCTACTACGCTAAAAGAGATAGAATTTCACGGACAAAAAGTCCCTATGATTTTTGAAGAAGGGAAATATCTCCCTATTGTCTCTATGCAGTTAGTGTTTCACAATGCAGGTCATTTAAGTAACACCAAAGATGGACTTGCTGACATGGCAGCAAAATTATTCAATGAAGGGACTGCAAAAGATGGCAGTGTTGGTTTTGCTACGAAGCTGGATGCGCATGCAGTCGATATCAATGCTCAGGTGGGAAGAGAGAGTTTTGTCTTAGAGATTTCAGCACTCAAAAGTGAACTCCCTTATGCATTAGAGCGGTTAGAAGAGCTTTTAAAAGATCCAAATTATACCCAAGAGGCATTTGGTCAGATCAAGCATCAAAAGATAGGTTGGCTGATGCGAAAAAAAAGTGATTTTGACTATATTGCAGCCAATACTTTGAGAGAAACGCTCTTTAAAGGAAGTGCATTGGGGCGCCCTTATGATGGGACACTTGAGAGTATAGAAACTATCACATTAGAGGATATTAAAGCATTTATAACCTCACATCTTGGATACAACAATGCTATGGGTGTAGTGGGGGGAGATATCACATCGGATCAAGCACAACACTATCTGACTCACATACTTTCTCTCTTCCCCAAAGTAGATCTAAAAGAGGAGCAAACTATAAAGATCTTAGCGAATAAACAGACAGTGATTACCACCCAAGATACACAACAAGCGTATATTTATTTTGGTGCACCTTTTGATTTTTCGTACAAAAGCCAAGACCAATACCTTGCAAAAATTGCAGAATACCTTTTGGGTGGTGCAGGGTTTGGATCTCGTTTGATGGAAGAGATACGTGTTAAGCGAGGATTGACGTATGGTGCTTATGCCTCTTTAAGACGTACTAAACCTGTTTCATACCTCAGTGGGTATCTTCAAACCAAGCTTACCACACAAGATGAAGCCAAAGCACTGGTGCAAAAAGTAGTCGATGATTTTGTTCAACACGGTATTACGCAAAAAGAATTAGACGATACGAAGAAGTTTTTATTAGGTTCTGAGCCATTGCGTACCGAAACACTCTCACAGAGGTTAAACCGTGCGTATGATGATTATTTTTATGGCAGACCCCTTGGCTTTACGCAAGCACAGCTCAAAAAGATAGAGGAAGTCACACTTGATGAGGTGAATGCATTCATCACATCGCATACAGAATTATCAAATATCACATTTAGTATTGTGACAAAACACAAATAGGGTACCCTGAAAAAATAAGATGACAAATTGACATCTTATTTTTAAAGCAGTTTAAAAATTTTGTATAATCATATCAACACTAAAGGTATGGTGACACGATGGAAGAAGCCAAGCAGCTGCTCAAAAAACTCAAGATTTACGCTTTACTTGATTTGGCATTGATACCGCCTGTTTCGTATAATGATACTACACTTACCCCTAATTTGGTGGTGGGGAAGATCAACACCCTTGAAGCCAAAGTGATGGATGCGGCAATCTTTGGGGGTAAATTACGTGTGACTTTTGCCCTAAAAAATTCAGGGCGTAGACTCTCTTCCACTTTTTTCAAAGCTACCCCTTACCACCATAAATTGTTTACCTTAGGTTCTACCCATGTGATACAGGGGAGATTGGAAGAGTATAAGGGGTATCTTCAAATGTCACAGCCAAAGTCGATCAAAGAAATAGGGAAGATCACCCCTAAATACAACACTGTTCTCAAACAGAGCGAGATCACATCACTCATTGCATCTTATATCACAGAGCAAAACCTTTTTAACGAAGGGTTAGACAGTAAAGAAGTGGCGACATTGATGCACATTCATTTTCCTAAAAGTCTTGAAGAGGTATATGAAAATGGAGAGTTTAAACGAGAATTTCAAACGACATTGAAGTTTATTGAAGCGTATAACCATTTAAAGAAACTGCGGAGTAAAAGGGTTGATTTCCCTGCGTATAGAGCACTGCATGGAGAGATAGCGTCTTTTGTCGGCAATCTTCCTTTTAGATTGACACAGGAGCAGCAAAGCGTTATTTCTGATATCCGAAAAGATCTAGCCCAGGAAGCAAAAGCAGCCAAACGTATGGTCGTAGGAGATGTGGGATCGGGTAAAACCATGGTCATTTTGGCTTCAGTGATGATGGCGTTACCATATAAGACGATCTTAATGGCGCCCACTTCATTGTTGGCGATTCAGCTTTATGAAGAGGCGATCAAGCATTTGCCGCCACATGTCAAAGTAGCATTGGTGATGCAAGGAAAAGAAGAGGGGGTGTATCAGAGTGATGATTTTATCATAGGGACACATGCACTATTGTATAAAGAGGATTTACCGCAGGCTGCTTTGGTGATGGTCGATGAACAACACCGTTTTGGCACAAAGCAAAGGCAAAGTCTGGAGGTATTGGTGAGCAGCGCACAGATGCGTCCCCATTTCATACAGTTTTCAGCTACACCGATTCCCAGAACACAAGCAATGATGGAATCAGAGTTAGTAGATGTGAGCTTGATCACGACGACACCCTTTGAGCGTGAAGTATCGACACAAACGATCGGAAAACAAGATTTTCCCAAACTTTTAGAGAAGATCAAAGAAGAGATCGGTCAAAAACATCAAGTATTGATCATCTACCCTTTGGTCGAAGAGAGTACCCAGGTGCCCTATCAATCGTTAGAAGAGGGGAGAGGATTTTGGGAAGAGAAGTTTGACAATGTCTATGTAACCCATGGAAAAGATAAGCAAAAAGAGGAAGTGCTGTTGGCATTTCGTGAAAAAGGGGATATTCTTTTAGC
>JBEAQM010000002.1:0-4456 GCA_041163845.1 Pseudomonadota bacterium
TCGAAGTACTCAAAGATTTTGCGACGCAAAAAGAGAGCTCTGAGATCTGTTTTGTGGAGAATACGTATGATGAGGTTTTAGCAAAACATATGGATATCGATATGCCAGGAGAAACGGTCGATACAGAGGGGAATGTGGTAGGGACGCATAAAGGGTATATGCATTATACGATCGGTAAACGAAGAGGGTTTTTTGTCAATGGTGCACATGATCCACATTTCGTACTTGATATCAAACCAAAGAGCAATCAGATCGTCGTCGGAACCAAAGAACAGCTCGAAGCGTATGCTTTTGAAATGAAGCAAATCAATCTTTTTAAAGCGATGAAAACATTTGAGTGTATGGTCAAAGTGCGCTATAGAACCACAGCGGTGCCATGTCGTGTTGAGATAGAAGGTGAGAGAGCAAAGGTGACTTTGAAAGAGGCTGTTTTTGGTCTTGCCAAAGGGCAAATCGCAGCGTTTTATGAAGAGGATATGCTTATCGGTGGAGGCGTTATTTGTTGATTTGATATCAGCAAAAGCTTTGAGTGCGAGCAGTGAGCATTGAGAAGAGATGAATCTAAAAGAGAAGATCGAAAAAGCTAAAGTGAGGTTGATGTTGGATCATCCTTATTTTGGTACAGTGGCTTCTTCTTTGGGGGTCAAAGAAAATAGTGAAATTTTGACTTTTTCTAGCAATGGCGAAAAGATAGAGTATAACGGTGAATATCTTGAGCGACTTTCAGTCAATGAAATAGAATTTGTTCTTGCTAATGGGGCAATGCATAGTGTATTGAAGCATGAAGATAGAGCATTTGGGCGCACCAAATGGCTCTGGCAGACAGCGACCGATTATATCGTGAACAATATGCTAGTACAAAACGGGATGCAGCCTCCGGAGTATGCCAACTATGAACCTAAATTTCAAGGGATGTATGCTGAAGAGGTGTATGAGATATTGCGTTCGGAGATGATGCACAACACCGATGATGCCCTTAGTCAACTACAAGAGAGTGAACAGATCACCCAAAGTGATGACCCCACGTCCCAAACACTGCATATGCATGAAGAGAAAGAATTTTCACACGATGCCACCCAGAGTCAACTCCAAACAGATCATCAAAGTGATACCGAACAAGTACTCACTAGTAATGAACTAGAAGCACTCAAAGCACATTTTGAGCATATCTTTGAAAAGCACAAACGGCAGGGAAATTTACCAAAAGATTTGAAATTTGTCATCCCTACGTATTTTTCTCATCAAATCAATTGGCGTGAATTTTTATATGGATATATCGCTTCTCATGCCAAAAGCAGTTATAGTTTTTCTCCGCCAAACATGAAATACCTTTATCAAGGGGTGTATCTGCCGAGTTTGAGTTCAGACTTATTGCGTATCGTTGTGGCTATAGATACCTCAGGCTCTATAGATGAAGCACTCTTAACAACTTTTTTGGGAGAAGTTTCTTCTCTCATGCAGCAATACCCAAACTATGAGATAGATCTCATTACTGCCGATGCCAAGATACAATCTCATCAGGTTTTTTTGCCTGGTGAACCATTGAATTATGAGATCAGTGGAGGAGGGGGGACTGATTTTCGTCCTGTATTTGAGTATATAGAAAAAGAGATAAGCTACCCTACGGTACTCCTTTACTTCACCGATGGAGAAGGGAGATTCCCCGAAACAGAACCCTTTTATGATGTGTTATGGGTGGTGCCTACAAAAACCCAAATCCCATTTGGAGAGAGTGTCGTGTTGGATGTTGATCAATAGCCCATAAGAGGGCGATCCGATCTATTAACGGTTGAACGCTAATATATTTTAGATATAATCTTTCCATCACTTTCATTAGGACATTTTATGGAAAAATTTGACCCACAAAACACCTCTTCATGTAGTTCACATGCGATTGCGATCTTTTTTGTCCCTTTTGTATTTTTAGCTGGATTGGTCGCAGCTTATTTTGGGATAGTACCACTGAATGTTGAAACCCATACATTGGGGATTGTCACCTTTATTTTCATGGTATTTACTTTTTTTGTCAAGCATAATGCAAACTACGCCGTATGTCACATGAGGAGTTCTTTCGGTCAAATGGAAGAGTCTCTTCAGTCTGCTTTGAGAGAAAATGCGTTGACTATCATGGGTAAGACAAAATCTACCCTCCATGTCAAAGAGTTTATCGCAGAGTATTATCAAGATATCCGTAATGATAATTTTGCACGTGTGGCACCTTCTGTGTTCCCTATGCTTGGTATTTTAGGGACATTTATCGCGATTGCACTTTCGATGCCTGATTTTACTGTCAAAGATATTACCGCACTTGATCATGAAATCTCTATCTTGCTTTCAGGGATAGGGACCGCTTTTTATGCTTCAATTTACGGGATCTTGCTCTCTTTGATTTGGACCTATTTTGAAAAAAGGGGCATGGCAAAAGTAGATAAGCAGATTTATCAACTCGAGAAGATCTATGGGAGCCGCGTGTGGAAAAGATCAGAGCTTATCAAACATGAACATACCCAAAGTGAACTCAAAGACCAGCAGATCGTCCAAACACTCAAAGAGACATTCAATATGGACTTTATCAAAGAGTTAAATGACCAATATCTCAAAAACTTCTCAACCATTGTTCATGATACTACCAATAGTTTTTCGAAATTAACGGTCCATATGCAAGAGGCTTCTGCACAATTGCGTGAGACACTCAAAAGCATAGAAGAACGCCATGCGACGGTGAATGCTGTAGAGATGATGGAAAAAAATATCGAAGGATTCAATCAAAATGCACAAAATCTCCAAACGACGATAGGTCAGTTTGATCAGAGTGTAGAGCATACGTTTGAAAAAATCGATGCTGAGCTAGCCAAAGCGGTAGAAAAATTAGGTGGTTTTGCAGAGATTATTGTGGCGCAAAATAGAGAAATTCTTGATAAAAAAGCAGATAAAAAGTAACCCGTATGTTTAAAAAAAATGAAACCAATGAGAGCAATTTTTGGATCTCTTATGCCGATCTTATGGCGGGGTTGCTTTTTGTTTTTATTCTGTTGATAGGTGCGATTGTATCTAAATCGGTCATACTTAAAGCAGATCTTTCACAAAAAGAGACAAAACTCTCAGCCCTTTCTGAAGTCCTAAAGGACAAAGAGATGACCCTGGATGATTTTAAAGAAGCATTGCTAAAAAGTCAAATGCTCGTAGGGGAAAAAGACAAACTCCTCACCCTTAAAAATGCACGTATCTCAGAAGATCAAAAAGCACTTTCAGCAAAAGAAAAATTGCTACAATTAAAGAATGCACGCATTGCGAAAGATCAGCTTTCTTTGGCAGAAAATGAGCGCATGTTCAAACTCAAAATCGATGAGATCGAAAAACTCAACAAAATGCTTCTAGAAGCCAATGCTAAAAGTGATTTGTTAAGCAATAAAATCATTCTAGTCCAAAACATGTTAGATGAGAATCAAAAAGCGCTTAACACGACCAAAAAGAGTTTGAAAGATTACGAAGGGAAGGTTTTGGTCCTCTCTAATAATTTGAGTGCTTCCAACGAGCAAATCAAAATCAAAGATGAAAAACTTTTGGCACTTTTGAATGCCATTGATGAGCGAAGAACGAAGTATGATGAGCTTGTTTCAACCCTCCAAAAGCAAAAAGCAAAAATAAAATCCCTGACAGGGATCAAACTACAAGTGGTTTCTGCACTTAAAAATGCACTAGGAAATAAGATCAATATCGATAAAAAAACAGGCTCTTTACGTTTGGCATCGAATATTTTATTTGAAGTGGGTGATGCCACCCTTAAGCCTGAAGCAGAAGCAGAGCTTAAGCAGGCATTTGAACAGTATATTAATGCCTTGATTACCAATGATAAAATCAAGCCGTATCTTGACAAAATCATCATCGAAGGGCATACAGATAGTGATGGTTCTTACCTCTACAATCTTAATCTTTCACAAAAACGAGCCTTGGCGGTGATGGAGTATTTGGTGAAGTTGGATTACACGAAAAAACACAATATCCGTCCACTTATGACAGCATCTGGAAGGGCATTCCAAGATCTTATTACCGTCAATGGGGTAGAAGATAAAGAGGCTTCTAGACGTATAGAGATTCAATTTAGACTGAAAAATGAAGATGCGATGAATGAGATCGATAAGGTGTTAAATGCGCTCTGATTTTGAACCAAGATATTTAAAAGAAGCCAATGAAGGGTTGCAAAAGCAGCTCAACGATGCATTAGCAAACAATCGACACTTTGCACATCCGAACAAACCTTCTTTGGCAAAAAAAATGATAAGTTTATTCAAGACAAATCCTTTTGTACTGCCAGATACGCTGATACACAAATAAGAAAAGACACATACGATGGATTCTTTAAAAATACAATACGCTATCGCATTGGCGTTAGGTCCTATTTTTGGTATAGCATTTGGTTGGTTTATCCCTGCTAGAGAGATAGATTTTATGTGGG
>JBEAQM010000003.1:0-4449 GCA_041163845.1 Pseudomonadota bacterium
TGAAGCCCTCTTAGGTAGTAATTTACGCCGAAGTATGTCATCAATACTGTCGAATAAGACCACAATGAAGCAACGTTAAAAATAAAGTTTGATTTCAACGCCGGGACAAATCTCAAGTGAAGCACTGTCGCATAGATCAAGATAGTCACCGCTGCCCAGTTCTCTTTCGAGTCCCAGCCCCAGTAGCGTCCCCAGCTCTCATTCGCCCAGACCCCACCAAGGAAGTTACCTACCGTGAGTAACATGAGTCCCACAAGCAGCCCCATCTCAGAAAGATTGGTAAGCTCTTTGATAGAACGATCAATATTTTCATTGCCACCCTTCCCTCTGAGGATATAAAGGATCAGCACCAACAAAGACAAGATCGAACCAAGCCCAAGGAAACCATCTCCAGAGATGATGGTCGCCACGTGAATCATCAACCAATAAGACTTTAACACTGGTACCAGGGTAGTGATCTCTGGATTGATGAAGTTCATATGTGCTACGCCCATCGTCACCCCAGCTAAAATCGCTGTACCAGCGAGTGCAAACGGCGAACGTCTTGCCAAAATAATTCCTGCCAACACGGTCGAAGCCGCGATAAAGACAATCGACTCATACGCATTCGACCAAGGGGCGTGTCCTGCGATATACCAACGTATAGCAAGCCCTGTGACATGTGCTACAAATCCGAGCAAAAGGACGAGCACAGAAAGACGCATGACCCACTTGAGTGAAAACCTTGGATTAATCACATTAATAAATGCAAGGATCAATACAAAAAGACCTAGCAAGAGATAGACCGGTACTAGCTTACCGAAAAGTCCGAATTGATTGTATTTGATCTCCCACTCGATATGATCAGCAGAAGGGATGACAGCAGCACCAAATTTCTCTTGGTATTGGCGTATACCATTAAGTGCCATATCAGCATCTTTCCACTCACCTGTCTGAAGACCTTTGGCTACATTTTGGAAATACGCGGAGATACTCATTTTGACAAATTCCGCATGCTCTGCTGGGAAATTTTTGATCGCATCCAATGGTGCCATCCATTTGTTGTTGTCATCTTCAGGTTTGGGATAAATCGCCAAAAGAGATCCTTGATATGCCATAAATGCGACATTAACACGCTCATCGATTTTAATCAGCTCTTTATCGTACTGAGACTGTTCTAATGGCTTCTTTTTACTCGCTTCACTCACTGCATTGAAGATTTTATAGTCATTCGTATCGGTAGTAAAAAAATCTGTAAACTTAGCATATTTTGCATCTTCGGGAAGTCCTAGTACGACTGCAATCTTTTTATGTCCTATCTTGATCATCGGGACACCTTGATACAACTCTGGCTGCATCACCATCCCCAAAAACATTTGTGTAGGCTCAAGGTCATATAATTTTGATTTTCCTGTAACCTTCGCGATCACCTCGTGTGCGACGGTATCCATCGGTTTCATACGCCCACGGAAATCTTGCACCGCGACTTTGCCGAAATTGGCTGCATGATTACGGTCATACTTTTGCATCGTCTGAAGCACATCAGGGTCGACTGTCGGTGCGTCTGATGCCTGAAGATTTTGTGGTCCCCACGCAAATAACATTGTCAACGCAACAGCCGCAACAGAAGCTTGTAGTTTTTTCGTCCCTTTGAGTAGATACTGAAATCGCCCTTTCGTGCTAAAAAGTGACCAAATCATCCCTATGGTTAAAAGAATATACCCGATATATGTAGGCAATGCTCCCGGATCATGGTTGACTGAGAGGATCGTCCCTTTCTCATCCTGGTCATACGATGACTGGAAGAAACGGTAATTTCTGTGGTCTAGTACATGATTCATATAGATTTTATACGGCATGTTGATCCCCTCTTCTTCATCGAGTAGTACGACATCACTAGAGTAAGAAGCTGGGGTCATAGAACCAGGGTAACGCTCCAAATCAAAGTTTTCTAACTTAATCGAAAATGGGATACTGATCTCTTTTGCCCCGACACGCATATCGACATGAACCCCATTGAGCTCAAGCTGTTTGATCTGCCCTACTTGGTCTTTCATCGGTCTTGTGGTGACGATCTCACTCTTGTTGCCTACCGTCACTTTCCACTCCATATACTCGGCTTCCCCTGCTTGTGTTTTAATATCATTAGATTGTAGTTTTACGACTGCTTTTTCATGGATATCCTTCAACACCACAGCGTTGGGACCAAAACGATACAGCATCCTTTGGTGAAACTCATTTTCACCCCCTTTGAGTTCACCTGAACTTCGATCATCCATATTGAGAGTAGTCAGCATAAATGGGAAATTGACTTTATACCCCTCTTGCGAATCTGTAATTAAAAATGTAGGTTTATCGGTTGTAGGGGTAATCTCATATCCTAGATAAAATCCACCAAAATCTTTTCTTTCCCCTTTTGCGATGTAGTAGATCTCCCCTTTTTTACCCGTAGATATTTTCAATTCAAGTAGTTTTTTGCCTTCCTGGGATGGGACCGCTATCTCGTGCGCAGTTGGCATATATTTATACAATTCTACTTGAACATTTTGTCCCCCTACTTGGAAACTCTCATGAAAATGGTTGGGTGTCATCGTCGAAAAATAAAGGGCTTTTTCAAACGTAGCACTTTTATCTCCCTCTACTGCATGCATTTGGAGTACTTTTTCACTCGAAATCATCGTATGGCTCATATTGCCTTCACGGATACTCATCGTCCCCTCATAGCCGATATATCGTGTGATAAATGCACCTATTCCGATAACCACAAATGACGCATGAAAAAGAAAAACTGCCGGTTTACTTCTATAGCTTTTGTATTTGAGCATATTGTAAACCAACACAAAAAGAAAATACCCTAAAAATACCTCAAACCATTTGGCTTTATAGACTACCGCTTGGGCTGTTTGTGTACCGAAGTCATTCTCTATAAATGTTGCCACCCCGATCATCGCGCCAAGTGAAAACAATAGTACAAGTGCCATCTTCATAGAAACTAAAAATTTCATCCCTTTAATCCCTTCTTTATCTGTAATGAGAGAGATTATATCGGATATTTACTAACCAAACATTAATTGGGATGTTTTACCCTTATTTTTTTGGTTATGCTACGTCATTCGAAGTCAAAAGTGAAGCAATTTTTTCGCCATACCCTTTGAGTTTGGTATTCTCTATCTTAATCTTCTCACTCAATGGTTCAAATCTCGCTAAAGGTTCTTGTGTGCTTTGGTTTTTGATGGAGTTGACATCGATGGTAAAGTTAAGTACACGTACTTGACCCGAGCTATCGGTCGCTTCGACACTGAGACTTAACACGTTCACACCCGATGGAAGTTCACCATAAATCGTCCCTGTTGTTTGATCAAATGTCAATGTACTAGGCAACGCAGATCCATCGGCTTGTCTGACATTATAGGTTTGTCTGGACTTCGTATCTAAAATTTTAATACTCACTTGATTGTTGGTAACATCTACTTTTTCGATCGTCATCCCGATCACACTAAACGCATTTTGGGTCGCACTGCCAAAAGAGACTTTTCCACTGTTTTCTACACTCACCACACCGACATTTACTTCAACCACATTGCTGTTTCCGGTTGATCCAGATGTAGTAGATTGCGTCGTAAGGGTATTGGTATTCACATCCGTAGTATCACTCAATTGTGACTGTTTTGTAAGCATCACTTGTACTGTTGGCAGGACTAACGAGTCTTGCGATGCTGGTTTATCTACCGCTTGTGTAGCAGAAGGCTGCGCTGGTGCCACTACCAAGAGTGTATAGGTGCGCTCGACATAAGCCCCTCTTAAATCCATCGCTTGAAGGGTCACCGCAAAGATACCTGAAGTCGTAGGATTCCCAGAGATAATCCCGCTATTTGCATCCATGCGCAATCCCATCGGTAAATTCACCGCACTGTATCTTAAAATATCGGTACCATCAAGATCATGGAAAAGATAGGCTATCTCTTTTCTATACACATCCCCAAAAGCAACCTGATCATCAATATTCATCCCAATCACTGTTGGGGTATCATTCTCACCTATGATGGTCACTGTCACATCTTGGGTATCTGTCCCCCCTTGAGCATCATTCACTGTGATGGTAAATACCGCTGTAACTACTTCATCTTTGGCTAAGAAATTGAGGCTCCCTTCTGATATCGTGTAAGTCCAATTGATTGTTCCATTGTGTCCATTGGTTTCATTGGCTATGATACTAAATGCTTCTCGAATCGATGTTTTTTGGACCAATGTAAGTTCCAATGGTGTCGTATTATCTGCTCTAATCCCACCAATCGATGTCATCGTCTGTGTGGCTGTTGGTCTATCGGTGAGGTCAAGATCGGCGAAGATAATCGATCCACTATCGCTGAGTGTAGCACCCTCGGTGATCGCAGCGGTCACATCCACTGCACTGATCACTGGGGTATCATTGGATCCTGTGATCGTCACTGTCACATCTTGGGTGTCTGT
>JBEAQM010000004.1:0-4553 GCA_041163845.1 Pseudomonadota bacterium
GACACGTGCGCTATGACATTTGGGATAGAACTTTGCGAAGACCTTTGGGCGGTGTCACCCCCAAGCCTCCAAATAGCAACCAATGGTGCCAACCTTCTGTTCAACCTCTCTGCAAGCAACGAACTCATAGGAAAAGCGGCGTATCGCGAAGCACTTGTACGCACCCAAAGTGCCCGATGCATGGCTGCGTATGTCTACACCTCTTCAGGGGTAGGAGAATCGACCACAGATACAGTGTTTGGTGGTGATGCGATCATCAGCGAATATGGAACGACAATCCAAAGAAGTAAACGTTTTTCGCTAGAAAACACCCTCATCACTGCTGATATCGATCTGCAGCGTTTGCAGTGGCTCCGGATGAATGAGTCAAGCTATACCGATGGGGAGCCGACCGCTTCGCGACTCATCCCAATAGACACCCTCCCTCAGATCACACAGATCCAACATAAGCCAAACCCCTATCCGTTTGTCCCTTCACGTCCCGAAGAGAAACAACACCGTTGCGAGGAAATCGTCCAGATACAAGCCCATGGACTTATCAAACGGATGTCACATGCACACATCACAAAAGCGGTGATCGGTATCTCTGGAGGGCTTGATTCGACTCTGGCACTACTCTCTACCCACAAAGCATTTGAGATCATGGGGTGGGACAAAACAGAGATTATCGCTGTAACGATGCCAGGATTTGGGACGACCACTCGGACCAAAAGCAATGCAGAAAAACTCTGCGAAGCGCTAGGTGTGACACTCAAAACGATCGATATCACAGGGCTTTCACTCCAAGAATTTGAAGCGATACAACACGACAAAGAAGAGCATAGTGTCACGTATGAAAATGTACAAGCCCGCGCAAGAACATCGATACTGATGAACCTAGCCAATAAACTGGGAGGATTGGTGATAGGAACAGGTGATTTAAGTGAGATCGCACTAGGGTGGTCGACATACAACGGTGACCACATGAGTATGTATGCTCTTAACAGTGGGATCCCTAAAACGCTCATTCAATATCTCATCGAATATTTCAAATCAAACGATACCATCGCTACGATCATCGATGACATCCTTGCGACCCCTATCAGTCCCGAGTTACTTCCTGCTAAAGAGAACGAAATCGTCCAGCACACAGAAGCGATCGTCGGTCCGTATGAGCTGCATGATTTTTTTCTTTATCACTTTATCAAATATGGTGCAAACCCAACAAAAATACGCTATCTAGCGATGATCGCATTTGAAGGCAAATATGACCAAGCGGCTATTACGAGATGGCTTAAAGTGTTTTTGCAACGTTTTTTTACCCAACAATTTAAACGCTCATGCCTTCCTGATGGACCTAAAGTAGGTACGATCTCCCTTAGCCCAAGGGCTGACTGGAAGATGGCAAGTGATGCCGATGTGGCGATTTGGCTGGGAGAACTAGACGCATGACATTTGCCCCGTTTAAACACTTTTTGCAAACAATGGTTCAAGGACTTTTTTGGCTTTTGCCTATCGTCGCGATCGTCATTATCATCTCATGGCTTTTTTCGAAAATAGAACATCTTGTAGGGATCGCTTTTAGAATCATAGGATTTATGCCGGAAAAATACCTTTTTATGTGGGAAATGCTTGCGATAGTGGTTTTTTTGGTGATCCTTTATATTTTGGGGCATTTGGCACGGACGAAACTAGCAACACTCTTTGAACACCTCTTTGTCAAAATTCCAGGCTACCAAACGATTAGTGAGCTCGTAGGGATTTTTAACTCATCTAAAAAAGGGAAAAATCAAGTATTGGTCGTAGCGATCAAAGGCTTTTCGGAAGCGGGGTACAACATAGGATTAATGTATTCACAAAAAGAGAGTATCATCAAAGACCACTACACCGTCACCCTATCGATGTCCCCTATTCCCAATGGTGGCTTTATGTTCGAAATCCCTAAAGAGAATATCTATGTCATCGAAAAAGCGACATTTGACAACAACTTACAATACCTTCTTTCGATGGGGGTCAAAAGCTTAGCCCAGATACTCAAAGTAGCTCCAAAACCGATAGAATCGTTTACCTCTCTCTCACAATGGCTCGAAGATAAAAATAATTCTATTTAATCTAAGTTTATAAGCTAAAAATTCAGATACAATATCTGTGATGAAAGATGAGATCTGAGTTCATCCTTCGTGTGTAAAGTGTGACTGCTAGACCCGAAAGACCTCTCGCTGATTTGGATTCCACTTACTTACCATGTTAAGTTAAGCGAAAATTATTACCAAAAGGTACAACAACAATGGCAACATTATTAAACGGAACAGTTAAATGGTTCAATGACGAAAAAGGATATGGATTTATCCAACAATCAAATGGTGGAGAAGATGTATTTGTTCACTTCCGTCAAGTCAACAACCAAGGTGGAGGACGTGTCACTCTCAAAGAAGGTCAAGCGGTAACATTTGAAATCGGTGAAGGTCAAAAAGGTCCACAAGCTGAAAATGTAACACCACTTTAATCATTTTGCAGGTCCGCCCGCAAAATGATCTCTTTTTTATTTCCCCTGTATATTCGAAAGAAATCGTTTGTTTTTCTTACGAAGATAATCATAAATCGCTTCAATCTCTGAATCTGTCAAATAATAGCGCGGCATAACCTTGTGTTCTTTATTGACTGATATAATCATCTCTTGCAACGTATTGCGTCGGATATCCGATCCTCTTAATGTCTCTTTCCCATTCATATAGGTAACAATCACTTGCCCTTCCCCGTTTTGACCATGACATTGAGAACAACTTACCCCTCTAGGGTTTGCATAAAGCATCTCTCCATACTCATAATGGGAAATAAAATCTTCACCAGCCGATACAAAAAATGGCATAAATAAAAGTGAAATCAATACTTTTTTCATCGATACTATCTCTCCCGTGGATCGCAAATGAGGTTGCCTAAACTATTTTTGATATAATACAACAAAAATTATAAGGTGACTCTATATGCAACTTCTCGATGGTAAATCCTTAGCCAATAAAGTACAATCTCACGTTACCTCTGAGGTCTCTAAACTCAAACAAGAAAAAAACATCGTCCCTGGGCTCGCTGTGATCCTCATAGGGGATGATCCTGCAAGTCATGCTTATGTCAACATGAAAGCAAAAGCGTGTGAGAAAGTGGGGTTTTACTCCATCACCCATCATATGCCTGATACGATTAGTCAAGATGAGATCATCGCAACCATAGAGATGATGAATGGAAATCCTCGTATTGATGGTATTTTGGTACAACTTCCTCTTCCAAAACATGTCGATACAGACAAAATCCTAGAAGTGATAGATCCTAAAAAAGATGTCGATGGGTTTCATGCCTATAACGTCGGTAGACTTGTGACCAAACTGGATAGTTTCGTCCCTTGTACACCGCTTGGTGTGATGAAAATTTTCGAAGAATATAAGATCGATCTTAAGGGGAAAGATGTGTGTGTCGTGGGAGCGAGTAATATCGTGGGAAAACCCATGGCATCGCTTCTACTGAATGCTGATGCGACCGTGACTGTCACTCACATCTTCACCAAAGACCTTAAAGCGCATACAAGTAAAGCGGATATCGTAGTGGTAGGTGTCGGTGTCGCTGGACTCATCAAAGAAGATATGGTCAAAGAGGGTGCGATCGTGATAGATATCGGTATCAACCGTATCGCAGATGGTTCACTCGTAGGGGACGTAGACTTCCCTCATGTGAGCAAAAAATGCAGCTATATCACTCCTGTACCAGGGGGTGTTGGACCCATGACCATCGCTATGCTTTTAAGCAACACACTCAAATCAGCACAAGCAAGAAGATAACTTTATGAAAGCCTTTATGACCAAACTCAACCGTTTTGCTAGCTCTTGGACTGGGACGATCATTATCGTTCTTTTTCTCATCTTTTTCGTCGCACAATCTTTTGTAATACCATCAGGTTCTATGAAACGTACCCAACTCATCGGTGATTTTCTCTTCGCCAAAAAGTTCTCTTACGGGATCCCTACGCCCCATCTTCCTTGGCTAGAAATCCCAATTTTACCCGACTTTAATGGAAATGGTCACCTCATAGAAGGACCTAGACCCAAAAGAGAAGATATCGTCATCTTCCGTTATCCTAAAAACCAAAAGATCCATTATGTCAAACGTTGTGTCGCTGTAGGTGGAGATGAGATACTTTATGCAGACCAAAAGCTTCTCATTCATTTTCACGAAGGAGATGCCTACATCAAAGCAAATTATCCGGCAGAGAAGATCATCGCTTTGAAGGATAAACTATGGGTTGAAAACCCTTATATGGATAAATATCCAGGGATTCAGTACGCTCCTGAGGGTTCGAATCTTTTCGAAGTACTATTGCAATACTACGCGTACAATAAAGAGATCGATATGACACCCGTCTATATAGATGGACTTGAAGCACCTCTATACGAGATACACACCAAAGCAGTCAATGCACTCTACACGAAAGTAGAAGAAGATCACTTTTATATGATGGGGGACAACCGTGACAACTCTAATGATAGCCGTTTTTGGGGCTCTGTGCCCTACGCGCTTATCGTAGG
>JBEAQM010000005.1:0-4059 GCA_041163845.1 Pseudomonadota bacterium
AAAGCTGCATCTTCAGATGCGATATCTGTAAATCCATACGTATAATAAAATCCCGTAGTAAAATCAAGATTATACAAAGAGGCACTTTTATAAATGAGTGAACCTCCTAGTCCACTTGTCAAATGATTTTGCTGTTTTTGATCAATCTCTTTTTCCCACTGGTACATAAAAGTGTTCGAACGAAGCCGTCCATAGAGAGTTCCCTCTTCAAGCATCTCCATAAAACTTTCCACTTTTTTTGGGCTATGGGTATAAAGTATTTCATAATTTGATTTGATCGCATATTTTGGTACTGTCGTGTCATTTGCATACATTGCTGATGCAAACAAAAGAGTAGCACATAAAATGGTACATTGATTTTGTATCTTCATTAGGTTATTTTCCTATCATCATATCGTTTGCTTTAATGACAACTGTCACTTTAGCACCTGCATGTAGTTTCATATTATCCGTTTCTTTAGAATCCATTACCGATACAATCGTATCGTGACTTCCTATATCGACCGTGATTTTGGTATGGTGTATATCTTTTTCGATGGTAACAACACTCCCGCTGATGAGATTTTCATACCCCTCAACAGAGGATGAAAGAGACAACAAAACAGCACTTGATTTACAAATAGCCACCACCGTCTCTCCTACTTGTAAACCCAAATTCTCTACCGCCTCTTTGGTAATCACCGCATACAGTTCTTGACCACTTTTAAGACGTAAACCCAATGTCGTGTTGACAGTATGATGTTTGATAGAAATGATCTCTGTTTGTATTTGATTTCTTGCAGATATTTGCATCGCGAGTCTTCCGATGGTTTGAAAAGTCCCGCTTTGTAGATCGGTAAGCTGGGATAATCTTTGCAAAAAACGGTGATGCTCCTCTTTGAGCAAAGCATAGTTTTCTAACAGATGCTTACCATACTCGGTGATGGTTGTCCCGCCACCATCTTTGCCACCGATTTCTCGACACACGATTGGTTGCGGCGAAAGGGCATTCATGGTATCTATGGCATCCCAAGCACTCTTATAACTCATAGGGACCGCCTTGGCTGCTTTTGAGATGGAGCCATAGGTGTCGATGGCATGAAGTAACTCGATACGCTTCTCTAACAAAAAAGGCTCACCCAACATCTCAAGTGTGAGTTTCGATGCAAGTTCCATACGTTTCCTTATATACTAGATTATATAACGGAAAGTATAGCGTTATATACTTAAATATATAATGGATACTAAAGGTCTACATCATCCCAAAACTCATCAAAATCCAGATTGGTTGCACCACCTTCATCAAACAAAGAATCATTGTTAAGTTTATCTCGTTGCGCTTGGAAGTAATGCCCCAATGCCTCTTCTAGGATCGTATTGACATCTTTGTTTAAAAGTTTTGAAAAATAGTCTAAATTCTCTACCGTACTTTGCTTCAATTCAAGGTTAAAAGGTTCTTGCATGGTGACTTCTTTTATTGAGGTAATTTAACATTTTGAATAACGATATCGATAATCTGATCATACGTGTACCCATTGTCCCGTGTATGCTCACTCATAGACAAACGGTGTCGAAAGACATCATGGATCACTGCTTGAATATCTTCGACCTGCACTGCATCTCTACCATCAAGCCATGCATGTGCCTGTGCACACTGCGTCAACGCCAAAGATCCCCTTGGGCTCACCCCAAGTGCTATCATCATTTCAAGTTGTCTGCTATAGCGAAGTGGATAGCGTGTCGCATAAACCAAATCAACGATATAACGCCCCAATCCATCACTGAGTTTCACCGCTGCTACCTCTTTACGTGCTGCGAAGATCATCTCTTGGGGGATTTTAGGCGCATCTTCTTTGTCGATAAACCGCTCTTTTTGAATCAGTTTGATCATATCAAGCTCCACATCCATAGAGGTATAATCGATTTTTACATGCATAAAAAAACGATCTTTTTGGGCATCAGAGAGGGGGAAGGTCCCCTCCTCTTGCAAAGGATTTTGCGTCGCCAACACTATGAAGAGCTCAGGGAGTTTATAGGTCTCCCCTTTAACAGTTACTTGCTTTTCTGCCATCGCTTCGAGCATGGCGGATTGGATTTTGGCTGGAGCTCTGTTGATCTCATCTGCCAAGATGATATTGCCAAATATCGGTCCATGGTGAAACATATAGTGTTCCGTACCATTGTCTTGGCGCAAAGATTCTGCCCCTATGACATCTGCAGAGACAAGATCTGGGGTAAACTGGATACGGCTAAAACTCCCTTCTATCGCATCTGCCATCGCGCGTACTATTCTAGTCTTCGCCAATCCTGGCAACCCTTCTATAAGTATATTTCCATCTGCTAACAACCCCATGATCAACCGTTTTACGATATGTTCTTGTCCCAAGATAGAGCGGTTCATTCGCTGTTCAAGTAATGCGATCGCTTCTTTTGGTGTCATGTTTTCCCCTTATGTATAAATATAACCTCTCTTATTTACCCAACAGATAAATCAAATCTGGGTAGGCAATGATGATCAGTAGTGCCAAGATTTGCAATCCTATAAATGGTACCACCCCTTTGTAAATCGCCGCGGTATTTACTTTATCGCCTGCTGCACCTTTAAGGTAAAACAGCGCAAACCCAAAAGGGGGTGTGAGAAATGAGGCTTGCAAGTTCATCGCGATCAAGATCCCAAACCACACCGGATCTATCCCAAATGATGCTACGATAGGGACCAAAATAGGGACCACCACAAAAGCAATCTCTATGAAATCGATGAAAAACCCTAACAAAAAGATAAACACCATCACAATCAAAATAAACATCCATTTATCGCCTATATCACCCGCGAAAAAATCCATCGCTATCTCACCACCGCCTAGTTCATTAAAAACCAAAGAAAAAGCGGTTGCCCCTATCAAGATCATAAAGATCATCGCTGTGAGTTTGACTGTTTCTATCGCCGCATAACGGAGCATCTCATACGAAAAACTTCGTTTTGATACCGCCAACACTATCGCTCCTACGACACCAATAGCCGCTGACTCGGTAGGGGATGCCACCCCTGCAAAGATCGATCCAAGCACCACGCCTATAAGGAGCAATGGTGCTACCATCTCTCGTATCGCCTGCTTGAGGACATCTCTATAGGGTTCTTCTGAGCTGATAGCAGGTGCGATCGACTTATAAAAAAACGAAACCACCACAATATACACAATATAGAGTAAAATCAGCAAAATCCCTGGGACCACTGCGGCACGAAATAGATCTCCCGCCGAAAGGTGCATCTGATCCCCTAAGATGATCAGCACAATAGAAGGGGGAATGAGCTGCCCTAGTGTCCCACTTGCAGCGATAGCACCAGAAGCCAATGCAGGGCTATACCCATGTTTGAGCATCAATGGCAATGCGATAAGACTCATCATCACTACCGATGCCCCGACGATCCCTGTACTTGCAGCAAGTATCGCCCCCACAAGCACGACAGAAACTGCCAATCCACCCCGCATCGAACCAAAAAGTTTCCCCATCGAAAGGAGCAATCCCTCTGCCATCTTTGATCTTTCTAGGATCAATCCCATTAAGATAAACAGTGGTACTGCCATAAGCGTCGTGTTGTCCATGATGCCATAGGTTCGGTAAGGAAGCATCTCCAAAGCACCAATCCCTACTTCGGTAGAGATCGAAGCAAACAAAAGCGCCACTCCTGCAAATACAAACGCCACTTGAAAACCACTCATAAGAAGCAAAAGCGTCACCCCAAACATCAGGAAAACCGGCTCAAACCAATACGCCATGTCGACATAATACCCACCAAAAATAAGTCCACCCAGCGCCAATACAACACCAATCATACGGTAAAAATGTTTTTTAGATGCGAGTTGTTCATACGCTTTGAACACTTCACTTATCGCTTGGAGAATAAGGAGGATAAAAGAGAGTACCAACACCCCCTTGATCACATAGCGATGGGGCAACCCCCCTGGGTCACTTGAAATCTCATGCTGGAGATAACTTTGTATCATCATCCCATACGCATCATACAAAAAAAGTGCCGAAAATGGGAGTACGAGCAGGAGCATAGAAAAAATTTGAACG
>JBEAQM010000006.1:0-3545 GCA_041163845.1 Pseudomonadota bacterium
GAAGTGATAGGGGTCCTTTTCCAACTTGGTATGATGGTGACTAAAAATGACTTTTTGAGCAAAGATGAGATAGAGATTTTAGCAGAAGAGTTTGAAGTAGAAGTAACTACGATCAACCCACTTGATGAGCTTGATTATACCGATGCGTATGATGCGGTAGAAGATACACACCTTCAAGAGAGACCACCAGTGATTACGATTATGGGACATGTTGACCATGGTAAAACCTCATTGCTCGATAGAATTCGTGCAACAAAAGTAGCCGACAGAGAAGCGGGAGGTATCACACAACATGTGGGTGCCTACCAAGTAGAAAAAAATGGTAAAAAGATTACATTTGTAGATACTCCAGGTCACGAAGCATTTACTGAGATGCGATCACGTGGTGCACAAGCGACCGATATCGTTATTATTGTTGTTGCGGCTGATGATGGTGTGATGCCACAAACCAAAGAGGCGATCGCACATACAAAAGCGGCCAATGTCCCTATGATCGTAGCGATCAACAAAATGGATAAAGAGAATGCCAACCCAGACAATGTCAAAGCACAATTGGCTGATCTTGGTATTATGGCAGTTGATTGGGGTGGAGAGTATGAGTTTGTCCCTGTATCTGCGCATAGTGGAATGGGGATTGATGATCTTCTTGAGACGATTTTATTGCAAGCTGAAATGATGGAGTTGCAGGCTGATCCTACACGAAAAGCAAAAGCTGTGGTAGTAGAAAGTTCAGTAGAAAAAGGGCTTGGACCTGTCGCTAATGTCATTATTAAGAATGGTACATTGCGTGTAGGGGACAATGTGATCGCTGGTAAAACCTACGGGCGTATTAAAGCGATAAAGCTAGATGATGGAAGCAGTGCGAAAGAGATCGGACCAAGTACACCTGCGGCAATCGTAGGGCTTAATGAAGTGCCAAATGCAGGTGATGAGCTTATCGTAATGGATAGTGACAAAGAGGTACGTGAACTTGCCCAAAAAAGAGCTGAATATGATCGTGCAAAAGAGCTTTCTAAGAGTACTAAAGCTTCTTTGGATGATCTTTCAGCGTTGATCGCAGAGGGGCAGTTGAAGTCACTCCCTGTGATTATCAAAGCAGATGTGCAAGGTTCACTTGAAGCGATTAAAGGAAGCCTTGAAAAACTTAGAAACGAAGAGGTAAAAGTCAATATTATCCATGAAGGTGTAGGTGGTGTAACAGAGAGTGACTTGACCCTTGCGGATGCTTCTGAACACTCTGTAGTGCTTGGGTTTAATGTACGTCCTACAGGTGCGGTGAAGAAAAAAGCAAAAGAATTGGGAATTGAGATACGTACCTATTCGATTATTTATGATCTTCTTGATGAGGTCAAAGCGTTGCTTGGTGGGCTTATGAGTCCAGTTATTTCTGAAGAGATCACAGGACAAGCAGAAGTGCGTGAAACATTCGTTGTCGGAAAAGTAGGTACCATCGCAGGATGTAAAGTTTCTGATGGTGTCATCACAAGAAATTCAAAAGCGAGATTGATCCGTGATGGTGTGGTCGTTTATGAAAGTACGATTGCGTCACTCAAACGCTTTAATGAAGATGCAAGAGAGGTCAGAAATGGGTATGAGTGTGGTATCATGCTTGAAAACTTCAATGACATTAAAGAAGGCGATGTGATTGAGACATTTAAAAATGTCGAAGAGCAAGTGACATTAAAATAAGATGCAATTTGGGCAAAATGCTCATGCTCAGTTTACAAAAGATCAAATAAAGGGGGTATAGATGACGCATGAAGAGATCAAGAGACATCGTGTGGAGTCTATTCTCAAAGAGATTATCCCTGAAGCACTCTCTACTTTAGACGATGAGCGTATTAATGGGTTGAGTGTGACCGATGTGGTTTGTTCTAAAGGGAGATCAGATGCCAAAGTGTATCTGGATACCTCTGTGCTAGATGAGCAAGAGAAACGTGAAGCATTAAAACAACTTCGTACTGTCTCAGGGTATATCCAAAACCATTGCAAGCAAAGTGAAGGGTGGTTCAAAGCCCCTAAGCTGACGTTTGAATTTGATCAGCAGCTTGAAAAAGTAAGTCGTATCGAAGATTTGTTTAAGCAAATCGGAAGCAGAAAGAGTAAAGAAAATGAGGAGCCTGATGATGAATCTTGATACCCAAATCGCAAAAATCGTGGAAGCCAATGGCGCAGCACTTTATGATATAGAGGTAGTGACTGAATTTGATGAGACTATTTTTCGTGTATTGGTGACTAAAGTAGGCGGGGTAGATCTCGATCTTTGTGCTACGATCTCTTATGAGCTTTCTCCATTTTTAGATGTTCATCCTCCGATGACTCAAGCGTATCGGTTAGAGGTGAGTTCTCCAGGGATAGAAAGAAAGTTGAAAAAACCTATCCATTTCCAACACGCAATCGGAGAAAAGATCAAGCTGAAAATCATTGGTGGAGATAAACTTCAAGGGGCATTAAAAAGTGCTGATGAAAAAGGGATTGTGGTAGAGACCAAAGAGGGTGATCGATCGCTTGAGTATGGCGTGTTAAGTACAGCCAAAACCTATTTTGAATGGAATTAACGTCTTTATAGGGAGGTGGTTGCAATGAAGCATGATTTTTATATGCAACTTGCCCTTGATAAAGCATGGAAGTATCAAGGACTTACTTACCCTAATCCAGCTGTAGGTGCAGTCGTTACGCAAAATGGTTCTATTTTGGCGATCGAAGCACACCAAAAAGCGGGTACTTCACATGCCGAAGTCTTGGCACTACTGAGTGCGTATGAAGCATTGACAAACAGGTCAATCGATTTTGATAGATTGAATGCGAAGCGGGCACATACATTTCTTCTTTCCTTACCTAAAGATTTTTTTTCCCAATGTACAATCTATGTGACATTGGAGCCCTGTGTGCATGAGGGGAAGACACCTTCTTGTGCTACTTTATTAGCTTTGTTCGGTTTGAAAGAAATCGTCATAGGCACGCTAGATCCTATCGTAGCCCATAGCGGAGGAAAAGAAAAACTCCATTGTGTCACTTTAGGGGTGTTGGAAGAAAAGTGTTTGGCTTTGATAGAACCTTTTTTGATTTGGCAAAAAAGAGCCTTTGTTTTGTTTAAAATCGCACAAACGACCAATGGACGTATCGGCGGGGGATATTTAAGTTCTCCTAGATCACTTTTGGAAGTTCATCAGATGCGTGAAGTGTGTGATACTTTACTCATAGGGGGCAATACAGTCAGAGAAGATCGCCCCACATTAGATTGTCGTTTGAGCGGAGGGAAAGCGCCCCATATTAAAATTTATTCGCATCAAACGGTTTTTGATAAGACTATACCTCTTTTTGGTGTTTCAGATAGGGAAGTTGAGGTGACCCAGACATTGGATTTTTTAGCACAACCTTCGTTTGTTGTCGTAGAGGGAGGAGAGGGGATGCTCAATGCGTTAAAAAAGAGGATAGATTGGCTTTTGATCTACCAAACCCCTAAGCTCTCTTCGAACAATTTAACCTATAATACACAGATGAATTTAACTTTTTTACATCAAGAAAAAATAGATATAGATTTA
>JBEAQM010000007.1:0-7791 GCA_041163845.1 Pseudomonadota bacterium
ATTACCGAAAATGGTGAACATCGACGTTTTCCTCTTGTGGATGTTTTAACCCCTATTTTAGGTTATACAAGAGACAAAATGGAGGATGGATACAACCGACCCATTGGACAAAAAGGGCTTGAACAATCGTATGAAAAGCATATCACTTCTAAAAAAGATGGTTACTTCAAAGGCAAACGTGATGTTTTAGGACGCATTATCCATGATAGAAACAGTATCAAACTTGAACGAGTCGATGGCTTAGACTTGCATCTGAATATCCCACTTGGCGTCCAAAGACGGGTAGAACTGATGATCGATGAGATGAAACAAAATATAGATGCGGAGGAGATTATCGTAGGGATTATGGAGAGTCATACAGGGAAACTTCTCTCTCTTGCAACAACCCAGCGCTATAACCCTTCTGTCATCAGGCAAAATGATATTAATGCATTACAACCTAAATTTACAGAATACCCTTATGAAGTAGGTTCGGTCATGAAACCTATCTCATTATCAATTGCGCTCGAACACAATAAGGTAACCCCAAATACTGTTTTGAATACATTTAATGGAAAACTTCAGATAGGGAAACATCACTGGATTCGAGATGATGAAGAGTTCGAATCGCTCTCTGCAACTGATATTATCGTTCACTCTTCCAATGTTGGTATTTCACAAATTGCATGGATGTTAACAGGAGATGAGTTCCGTCAAGGTCTTCTCAAGTTTGGAATCGCGCAACCTTCTGGGATCGATCTTTTACGTGATCTTCCTGGACAACTCAAGCCAGCGCACTTACTCAACCACCAATTACACCGAGCCAATACCTCATATGGTTATGGGATGATGGTGACATTTGCACAGCTCATCAAAGCATATAGTGCTTTTAACAATGATGGTGTTGCTGTGACACCGCGTATTATTGATTATTTAGAGGATGTGCAAGAGCATCATTATACGCTCGATCCGGTCGTCCCTGATCTCACCCCTATTAGCCCTAAAACCGCTGAACAAATCAAAACGATTCTTAAAGAAGTCGTGAGTAGGGGAACAGGAATCAAAGGACAATTTCCTGGCTTAGAAATCGGTGGCAAAACAGGAACTGCTCATATCGCACAAAATGGACACTACACCAAAGAGTATCATAGTAGTTTTTATGGATTTGCCAATGATGAGCAAGGACACAAGTACACCCTAGGCGCACTCGTGATACGTGCCAAAAAACCATATGCCTATTTCGCTTCTAACTCTGCAGTACCTACCTTTAAAAAAATGGTAGAGATCCTTGTGGAACTGGACTACCTTAAACCTACAAAGAGTGAAGAAATAACCGATACAAAACAAAATAAACCTACTCTCGAGCCTGTAGTCATACAAGAAAAACCTATCGTCGTCCCCAACGAAGCAATACAAGAGTCCAAAAAAGTAGCCCCTCAACCTACCACAGTAAAAGAACTATTTAAAATCAAAACACCGCCGCCACGCAAGACACCTTTAAGAAGCACACCAATAAAACCTATAATGGTACAACCAAAAATAGAAAAAATACCACCCAAACCAGCACCAAAAGTCAAAAGCTTTGAAGAACTTTTTTAATCCTTAAATTGATAAGAAAATGTCAATTAAGCGGTGTCGTTTAACGCTTCGTTTTTTATATCCAGACATTATCAATCAAACGTACACCACCGACACGAACCGCAACAAGGATCATCGTATTGCCTATTTGTACAGTATCAAGTGCCCTAAAAACCCTATCGACGATGGCTACATACTCAATACTGTCGGCTTCTTTCAAAACAGCTTCCATCTGTGCTTTGATAATCTCTACAGACCGTTCCCCTTTGATGACCATTTGTGTTGCTTTTTTCAGCGCTCTTGAAAGAATCAATGCACGGATTTTTTCTTCTGTATTCAAATATATATTACGACTACTCAGTGCCAAACCATTCTCATCTCGTACGATTTCACAAGGGATAATCTGAACATCCATAAAATAGTTTTTCACCATTTGGGTAATGAGGGCGAGTTGTTGCGCATCTTTCTTCCCAAAATAAGCACGGGTTGCGCCACTGAGGTTAAGTAATTTCATCACCACTTGCAGCATTCCATCAAAATGTCCTGGACGCTTTTGCCCCTCTAAGATATATCCTCTTATCGCGGGTGCTCCGATAGAGAGTTCATCCTGTTCATACATCGCTTCTATCGTAGGCATAAAAAGGATGTCGACACCTGCGAGTTCACAGATCTTAGTATCTGCTTGTTCTTTACGGGGATAACTCTCCAAATCCTCCCCTGCTAAAAATTGTGTAGGGTTGACAAAAATAGAAACGATAAGATGCTCATTCTCTTTTTTGGCTTGTTGGATAAGTGAAAGATGCCCCTTGTGTAAAGCACCCATTGTTGGAACAAATCCTATCGATCCTGAGAATGTTTTTTTTGCCTCTTGCAATGCTTCAACACTACGAACAATCTGCATCTCTAACCTCATATTTCACATTCTTTTGCTAAAATCATATCAAAATTACACTAGGTTTTTACTATGGATGCTTACGAATACAGCGAACTTATCAAATCTTTGACAACAAAAATGAACAATATCAAAAATATTGTCAAGCCCGATAAACTAGAAGCGAGACTCAAAGAAATAGACGAGGTCCAACAAGACCCGAGTTTTTGGAATGATGCTGAGAATGCAGGAAAAATATCGCAAGAAAAAACCCGAACAGAACGGATCTTAAAAACCTATTATGCCGCTCGAGATGCGGTACAAGATGCGACTGAATATTTCGAACTTTCAAAAGCAGAAAATGATGAAGAGACCCTTGAGCTACTCTATCAAGATGCTGAAAATCTCGAAGCTAGCACCCATGCCCTTGAAGTACAAATGATGCTTAGTGGTCCGCATGATGGGGCAAACGCAATCGTCACGATCCATCCGGGTGCGGGAGGAACAGAATCCCAAGACTGGGCTAGTATGCTTTACCGTATGTACCTACGCTGGGCAGAACGTCATGACTTTAAAATAGAAGGGCTTGACTACCAAGCAGGAGAAGAAGCGGGGATCAAAGATGCCTCTTTCATCATCAAAGGGGAAAATGCCTATGGTTATCTGAAGGTGGAAAATGGGATCCACCGTCTGGTACGTATCTCACCATTTGACTCCAATGCCAAACGTCATACCTCTTTTACTTCGGTAATGGTCTCTCCAGAAATTGATGATGACATCGATATCGTCATCGAAGACAAAGATCTTCGTGTAGATACCTACCGTGCTTCAGGCGCAGGGGGACAACATGTCAATAAAACAGAATCTGCCATCCGTCTTACCCATATCCCGACGAACATCATCGTGCAATGCCAAAATGACAGAAGCCAACACAAAAACAGGGCTTCTGCGATGAAAATGCTTAAATCGCGTCTTTATGAATATGAAATGGCGAAAAAACAAGCTGCAATAGACGGGATAGAAAAATCAGAAATCGGCTGGGGACACCAAATACGTTCTTATGTTATGCAACCTTACCAACAAATCAAAGACACGCGATCTAACCAAGCTTTTACAAATGTTGAAGCGATTTTAGATGGGGATATCGATAAATTATTAGAGGGTGTACTCATCGCACAAGCCAAGTAAGCTTACTCTTGTTCCTCTTTTTTACGAAGGTATTTAGAGAGTGTTTTGGTGATCACGATCGCGGTCACAAATGCTAAAATAATCATCGAAGTGGTATAAAGCGCGTGTATGAGATCGATTTTCATACACGCGCTTTTAAGATCAAGTGTTGGTCTTCTATCTTATACGAAAGGTCACACCGTGATTCTATGCTCTCATCATGCGTGACCAGTACCAATCCAGCCCCTGTCTCCTTCACATAGCCTAGCAGTACATCCATCACCAGTTTAGCTGTCTCTTTGTCCAAATTTCCTGTAGGTTCATCGGCAAATACGATTTTTGGTTTTTTACTTAATACCCTTGCAATAGAGACTCTTTGTTGTTGCCCACCAGAAAGATCACCTATTTTGTGTGACATCAACCCTTTAATCCCTAGTTTTTCAAGCAAGCTCTCTTCGATTTTTCCCCCACTTAACATCGTCGCTACTTGGATGTTTTCCAACGCACTCATCCCCTTAAAAAGATAATGAAATTGAAAAATAATCCCTATTTCATAACGACGTAACGCCTCGATACCCCTTTCATCAAGACTATAAAGATCTTTATTTAGAAATTTTACTTTCCCTTGATCTGGCTGAATGAAAGTCGATAATATATGCAACAAAGTCGATTTACCACAACCACTTCGCCCTATAATTGCGATACTTTGTGCAGCATGTAATACAAAATTAACATCGTGAAAAAGGAGCGTATCAAATCGGTGAGAGATATTTTCTGCTTCGAGTACTATAGCGGACATGAGCTACCTTTGAATAATGTGGGGTATTTTAGCATAAAAATATTTTTGGATTCTATATGAGATTAAAATTTAATAGAGACATAAAAACTGATATCAAACTCTTCGTCTTCACTTAAAAAATTATTTTTCCTATAAATCACGTAAGAAGGTTTGGTGGTCGTTTCATATTCATGATCAATCAACCATTCATGATAAATCCAGTGAATAAACCGAAGCATATCACCATATTTACCACAAAGATCAAACTTCGCATAGACCCCTTCTGAGATTTTAAACTTTGGCAATCTGGTACTAGTCACTGGATCTGAGGTGCTCACACAAGCGATATATTGGCATTCTGCTAAAGGGGTAATAGTAGGATTATCATGGAGTAATGCAATTTGCTGATACGTTTGAAGGTCATGGTTTAAAATCCACGTTTGGATCTTTTGCCATGTCTCTTTAACATTGACATTATATCCTTTGTTACGGATATAATAACTCTCAATGGCTGGCATCTTCACGATAGTAGGGATCAACTGCGTAAACTCTGCTTTCGATGCCATCGCCGATTTGGATTGGGTCAAGATATTTCCTGAATATGCTTTATACCCTCCATGACGCCATGCTTTTGGTGTCATCTCAAATCGCTCTTTAAACACTTTGATAAATGAAGATTGCGAACTATACCCACACTCATTTGCGACATGTGAAATAGTCGAGTATTGGTTGGTGACTAAAAGATTGGCTGCTTTTTGTAAGCGTATCGATTTTATACTCTCATAAATATTTTTTCCAAATACCGATTTGAAAATACGATGCATGTGAAATTTACTCACATGCAAATCTTCACTCAACCCTTCAATATCGATATGGGTATCAATATGGGTATAGATATAATACATCATATCATTGGCTAAATTGATTCTTTTTTCGAGTGTTTCTTTTTTCATAATTCCCCTATTTTAGCATGAATACATAAAATTTAAAACATTAAATAACAATTTATTTAGCAATTATAAATAATAAATAAAGCAATAATTATAAAGAATTGATGGATTAAATCGTCCTATAATGACACACAATTTCAAAAAGGAATGAAAAAATGAAAAAAATAACCAAAGTGCTCATCGCCAACCGTGGTGAAATCGCACTCAGAATCATCCGCGCTTGTAAAGAGCTCAATATTCAAAGTGTTGCGATCTATTCAGAAGTAGATAAAGAAGGGGTGTGGACCATCAAAGCTGATGAAGCACATCTCATCAAAGGGGATGTACTCCAGGCGTATCTCAATTATGAAAACATTATAGAGCTTGCAAAAGCCAATAAATGTGATGCAATCCATCCTGGATATGGTTTCCTCTCCGAAAATGCTGAGTTTGCTGATGCTTGTGAAAAAAATGGGATCATTTTTATCGGACCTAGAGCAGAACATATCGCGCTCTTTGGAGATAAAATCGCTTCTAAAATCGCGATGAAAAAAGTCGGTGTTCCTGTACTCGAAGGGACAGATGAACCTATTTTAGATCAAAAAGAAGGTGCAAGAGTCGCTGCAGAAATAGGATTCCCTGTCATTATCAAAGCGGCATTTGGTGGTGGTGGTAGAGGGATGAGAATCGTCCATAAAGCAAGTGATTTTGATGCGATGTTTACCAGTGCAACCAACGAAGCGATCAAATTCTTCGGAAAAGGTGAAGTATTTATCGAAAAATATGTGGAAAACCCTAGACATATCGAAGTACAAATCATGGCAGACAAATATGGAAATGTGGTACACCTAGGAGAGCGTGACTGTTCGATCCAACGAAGACACCAAAAAGTGATAGAGATCGCCCCTTCACCACGCCTTAACGAGGAAGTGCGTAAAGAACTTTTCCGTATTTCAACCAAAGCGATGTTTAAATTGGGGTATGAGAGTGTGGGGACTATCGAATTTTTGCTTGATGAAAATGACACCATTTACTTTATCGAAATGAACACACGTGTACAAGTAGAACACCCTGTTACAGAGATCATCAGTGGGGTCGATATCATCCAAAGAATGATCGAGATCGCTGAGGGGGACAAGCTCAAATTTATGCAAGAAGAGATCAAATTCAAAGGGTATGCCATCGAATTTAGAATCAATGCCGAAAACCCTGAAAATAATTTTATGCCTTCAAGCGGTACAATCAGTGCTTATCTCACCCCTGGGGGTCCTGGAGTGAGACTTGATACAAGCGCCTATGCTGGGTACACTGTACCGACTAATTACGACTCCATGATCGGGAAGCTCATTGTTTGGGCACTTGATTGGGAGGGTGCAGTCAATAAAGGAAGACGTGCGTTAGATGAATTTATGATTGAAGGGTTGCCTACGAATATACCATTGCACCAACAAATTGTAAGAGACGAAGACTTCATCGAAGGGAAACTGACTACCAATTATTTGGATAAGAAAATTTCGAAATTTCAAGTGGTGAATCCAGAGACAAAAAAAGCGATCGACAGTAAACTCAAAACGATATTTTCAAAATTTCTTTTTTAAAGGAATAAGCGAATTTAAAACATCACCAAAGGAGTCTCCATGGCTATAGATGAATTGATTGAAGGGAACATTGTATTTCAGAACTCTTCGTTTAAATACTTCGAAAAAGATTTTAATGTACTCGTTGAAAATGGGCAAAATCCTGAAGTACTTTTCATCGGATGTAGTGACAGTAGAATCGTACCTGATCTTATCGTCAACTCAAAGCCTGGTGATATGTTTATCTTACGCAATATCGGGAACTTTGTTCCCCCTTTTAAAGCCGATAATGATTTTCATGGAAGTGCTGCGGTGATAGAATATGCAGTATCTCTACTTAATGTGAAGCATATTATTGTGTGTGGACACTCTTATTGCGGTGCATGCCAAGCACTTTATGGGGAACTTGATCAAGGGATCGGACTGATTCATTTACGTAAATGGCTTGAGCTTGGGAAAAAAGCCAAAGAAGAGGTGATCAAAAACTTTTCTTCTCTCACGCAAGAAGAGATGTATCGCAAAACAGAACAAATCTCAGTGATCTATCAACTTGCAAATCTTCTTACCTATCCAGAAATCAAGAAAAGAATTCTAACTAAAGAGATAGAGCTTCATGGATGGTATTATAAAATAGAAGATGGCACCATAGAAACATACAACAAAACAACCAAACGTTTTGAAAAAATGGAAGAAAATCATAGTTTAACCCATTGATACAGTATAGAAAAAATGAAAGAAAATACGCTTTTGCTTGTTAAAAAGTCGTCATGAAGATTGTTCAAGGAAGCCTCATTTAGGCTTCCTTAAAAGAGTTATAAAGAAAGAACGATTAGTTCATTTGTGCAGCTACTTCTGCTGCAAAATCTTCTTCTACAACCTCAATACCTTCACCCACTTCAAGTCTAACGAAAT
>JBEAQM010000008.1:0-8504 GCA_041163845.1 Pseudomonadota bacterium
CGTGCACGTGCTTGAGCGATATCTTGTGCATCAGGATAAGAGATCATTAGTGATCTATACAATCTTGGATCACATTTTTTTCTAACAATACGATAATTCCCTTCAGGTGTTCTATAATCACCCATTTGAACCTTATCTCCTTTATCACCATTTTTACCCAAAGAGACACGGTATTCTCCTACCAATTTACCATTCCTATAAGCATACATCTTTCGCTGCTTCTTGTAAACAACAATTTTATCTATCTTGCTTGATGGATCTATCTCTGCACCCTTGGAGAGCTCATGAAGACACTCTTTGATCTCATAAGATCCATCTGGTCCATAAGAAGTGCGCTGAACACACCCTGTCATAACCACAGCACCGACGATACCTAAGACAATTAGTTTTAATTTCATTTTTTCCCTTTTTCTTTAATGTCCCCAATCCTCATTTTGAGGTTTGCTTTTATGTTTTTCTTTTTTATAAGAAGTCCCATTCTTTAATTTTTGCAAGCGGTTGAGTTGACTCATCTCTCCTTCGCGGATATTTGAGAAATCTTTTTCGGTAAAATTTGGGTCTAAACACGTTCTCTCATAAAGTCCCAAAATATACCCTTTAAGCTGTTGATGATACTCAGACTCAAGGAGTATCGCTTCTTTCTCCTCAAACTTCTCTTTTAGTTTGACAAACTTCTCTTGAAACTGTTCTGAAGTGATCGCTTTATCACGAAACATACGAAAAAGATTTTTACTGATCTTTTCTAGTTCGATTATATACTTTTGACGGTTAAATTTATCAATCTGTTTTTGCGTATATCTCATCATGCTCCTCTATCGTATCACTATAGGGACACCCGTTCTTACCGCATACCATAAATCTTTCATCACACTATTGGTCACCGCGACACACCCCTCTGTCCAATTCTTAGATAGCGTATAGGTATCACCCCTTCCATCTGCATTCCATGCGGGTTGTGCATGAATCGTCACATTCCCTCCAGGACGAATACCTTTTCTCAATGCATTTGCTTTATCTTCTGGTCGAGGATAAGAGATACAAAGCGAACGGTAATATTTTTCAGAACATAATTTTCGAGAGATCCAAAACTCCCCTTCTGGTGTCTTCCCATCGCCCTGTTTTTCTTTATGCCCCTCAGGATTTCTCCCTAAAGATACAGGAAAAATATTTTGAATTTCATTGTTTTTATAAAGATACATTTTTCGTTCTTTCTTTACCACAACGATCTTATCTATACTTTTACTTTCAGTAAAATCTTGCGCATTAAGGAGCTCTTGTTGACACGCTTCTGTGATATACTGGTCATCTTTTACCTCTACAGTAGAACCACACCCTGCCAATAACAATATCGCTATCAACCCAAAAAAATATCGCATATTATTACACCCCTATAGCCGCAAACTCATATAAGAATATTTTAACATATTTTGAACAATGTTCATGAAAAATTTTAAGAAAAGAGAGAAGAAAAAGACACACTTAGATCTAAGTGTGTCTAGGAGGAAAGAACGTTAACTTAACAAGCTGCTTTAGCTGCTGCCAATGCTTCTTCGTAGTTAGGCTCAGTTGTGATTTCTGGAACCACTTGCTTATAAGCTACTTTACCATCTTTACCAATTACAAAGATTACCCTTGCAAGAATACCAGCAAGTGGTCCATCTGCCAAAAGTACACCATAAGCGTTAGCAAAATCTTTGTTTCTGAAATCTGAACATACTTTAAGGTTTTCGATCCCTGCTGCACCACACCATCTAGCTGCTGCAAATGGAAGGTCCATAGAAACTGTAATCACTTCAACACCCGCCAAAGATGCTGCTTCTTGGTTAAATCTTCTTGTTTCTGCATCACATACACCTGTATCAAGTGAAGGAACCGCTACTACAAGTTGCACTTTACCTTCTCCGCCGATTGTCTCATTTTGAAGCATTGGATTACAGTTTACTACCGTTACTACTGGTGCTTTATCACCTACATTTACTTCTTTACCTGCTAGGTTACATACGATATCGTTTTTAAATGTTACTGTTGCCATATTTTTTCCTTTTTTAAATAATTTGGTGAAAGTATTATTGCTTAAATAAGATAAAATAACTCTTATTTTTTTAAAGATAATGTAAAAATTGTAAAAAAATTTTATTTACCCTTACATTACGAGAGTTACATCCCAGGCAAACGGGGTATTTTCCCCAGCTTAGAATAGCGACAATACCATCCCCACATCTTTTTCATCCAATGACCTACAAGTGGCATAGGGATCATTTTGGCACTCTTGTCACTTCGATAGACGAATGCGGCACCATTTCCCGTATCCATCACACACAAAATATTAAGATGCTGCAGGTAACTTGCATTCGCCTTTTTCCCCTGAATATGATTGAGGATATTGGTTGCCACATTCCTTCCCATCACCTCAGCAACATGTCCTTGTTTCGCACGCCACTGAGGTCCCAATAATGCGGCACTATCTCCTATAGCATACACTCCGTCAAACCCTTCAATTTCATTAAATTCATTGGTCAATACAAAACCCGCTTCACTTAAAGGCAATCCACTCTCTTGGAATATATCGTGTCCTGTACCCGCAGAAATAAACATTGTTAAATCTGAAAAAAGTTTTGACCCATCCTCAAACAAAATACCATCTGATTCAAACTGAGTAATTTTAAATCCTACTTTTTTATCAATACCAGTCATGGCAAACATCTTATCCATCATCACCAAAGCTTTTTCGCCCATCTTTTGTCCAGGCTTTTCCATCGGCGCAAAAAAAGTAAGTTCAAAATTTTTACGAATACCCTTTTTTTTCAGATAATGATGCACATTAAACAAAACTTCAAACGCAGGACCTCCACGTACAGCAGAAACATCTTTAGGGTTACCCCCAAATCCCATAGCAATTTTGCCAGAACCTTTTGCAATCAACTTCTCTAACCGATCATGTATTGCCACAGCTTCTTCTGGCTTCCCGCAGATCGACAGGGTATGTTCCATCCCTTGATGTACCATCTTATGCTGTCCCATTGCGATCACTATATAGGAATAATCTTGCAATACACGTCCACTTTTTAAAGTCACCTTTTTCATCGATGCATCTATATGTATCACTGGATCAACGATAAGCTCAAACCCATGCGCTCTAGACAAATCTTCTAAAGGGATAGAGACATTCTCCAAACTCGCCTCTGCTGTAGGAATCCAAATTGACGTAGGATAAATATAAAAATAATCCCTATCACTTACCAACGTCACATCAACATTTTGCTTTCTAAGGAAAATAGCAGTTTCTATCCCCGCAAATCCACCACCTAGTACCAATACACGTTGATTCATAGATCGGTTTACTCTTCTTCTACTGCACTTTGAAGCTTACTTTTGACTGCTTCAAATTTTTCTTTGGCTGTGTTAATCCCTGATTTGACTTTATTCAACAATGCTGCATCAACTAAATCGGCACGAGGATAGAAAAAGACTAACTCTCTATCGACAGTAATTTTTTCACGGTCGTCTGTCGCATATGCTTTAATTTTCAATGTAATTGGGGTATCTTTTCGTCCATTCTCTATCAATTTTTCGGTCGTCTCTAAGATTACTACTTTCTTCTTCTTTGCCCCTGCCTTAAGCTTGAATGATTCGCTAGGTTGTTTAATTTTTACTTTATCGTTGTTCGCAATCTCAAAATAATAGGTGTGATCTTTATTGTCTGTATTTGAGAACATAAAAATATAATCATTTTGAACACTACCATCTAAATTGTTGATCTTATAGAGGCGTTGCCCCTTATTGATATTGAGTAACATATGCTCTTTTTTGCTTCCCATCATAAAGAGCGCCACAAGCACAATCGTCAAGACTGCAAAATAAGCGATCACTTTACCTCTAAGGTAATTTGTTTTACCTTCATGTCGTAAGGTCTCTTTTTCGCTTGACCACTGCACAAGACTTGGTTTTCCTAGTGCCCCCATGACAGAAGTACAAGCATCTACACATTCAAGACAGTTAATACACTCAAGCTGCAACCCTTTACGGATATCGATGTGGGTAGGACATACTGTCACACAACTTTCGCACGTCGTACACTCTGCACTCGCATTCACCGACAATAACTCTTTTTGTTTACTAAACTGTTTCTCTCTTGAATACCCATGCCCTTGATAAATCTCTCCTCCACGGATAGGATCATACACCGCCATAATCGTGTCATCATCATAAAGCACCGATTGAACACGGCTATAAGGACAGACATACACACAAAAATTCTCTTTGATCATCACCACATCGACGATAAGGAAAAGGGCAGTACCTACCAAAATACCCACCAGCCCCATATGCTCAGAAGGATTACTCAAATAAGCAAAAAAATCTTCAGGAGGGACAAAATACCACAAAAAGTTTGCCGCTGCCACCACAGAGAGAACAGACCAAAGCAAAATAGCAATCACTTTTTTGATTTTATTTTCCATCTTAGACATATCAGGCTCTTTTTGTTTGTTTTTGATACGTTTTCTAAGTCCCAAAAGTTTTGTTTCGATACCATCTCTATAAATAACACGGAAAATGGTTTGTGGACACGCCCATCCACACCATGCTCTACCACCTACCGCTGTAACAGCAAAAATACCAAGAAACAAAAGCATTAACAAAAATGGCATCAAATAAAGCTCTTGCATATCAAATGCCACACCTGCCAAATGCAATTTTTTCTGGTCAAAACTTAATAAAAATAGATGATTCCCATTGATTGTAATCCATGGCATACCTACGCCAATAATCGTCCCAATCAGATAAAACCAATACCGTTTAATACGGTATGAAATCCACCCTTTTAGATAATCACTTTTTTTTGTCTCTACTGTTGCTTCCATGCAGATATTCTCCTTATTGAATTATTTATCTTTTTGAAAAGGACAGATCAAAACGACATTGTCCATCTGTACCTCATTATCTCTTTGCGTCCATGCACTCTCTAAGAGTGCTTTGATTTGACGAGATTCTATATAATCTTTAAGCGAACTGCGACTCACTTGTAATTTTCTTGATATCGCGCTTACGCTTAGTCCCTCAGACAATAATGTCATAATCTCCCTTTGATAGACATCAAATTTAGAATTTGACTTACTCCCTTTAGGGCGTCCAATTTGTTTGTTTTTTTGCTCTTCTTCACGTAACCTATCGAGTAATGGGACAAGGACAAGCACACTACTTTCTTGATCGATACAGATATTCTCATTCACTATCCATAAATGTGCATTATGACTCAACAAACAATAAATTACCTTAACCACTTCTTCTACGCGATCTGTTAAAATATTTAAAGCAGAGATAATCACCGTATCGCCCTCTTTAATGGTTTGCAAAAAAGCTTCAAACTCTTTACGCTCTTCTAGCAAAAATTTTTTGGTGGCGTGCTCGACAACCTCTTTATCTATGGCAATAGCATTGAGGACTGAAAAAGCAACAATATCTTTATGCTGAGAAAAGAGCGGCTGCAATCCTGGGGCTTGTTTCGTATAACTATAAACCACTTTATCCCTTTATATTTAGATCATTTGACAGGTGATCATACCTTGTTTGATGATAAAAGTCAAGTATTTATTGAATATCTTCGTCATTTTATCGATTTGATTTAAGTTTTATGTTAAAATACTCCCAAATCACACAGCAGGAAAATATCACATGAACCTCACCCATCTAGATGAACAAAATAAACCTAAAATGGTCGATGTCTCTGAAAAAGCCAATACCACAAGAACAGCAACGGCAAGTGGTATTATAGAAGTGACACAAGCTGCATTTGATGCAGTGATTCAAAATACTGCCAAAAAAGGTCCGGTACTTCAAACTGCTGTCATTGCTGCGATTCAAGGGGCAAAACAAACCTCAACCCTTATCCCAATGTGCCATCCGCTTATGCTCACCTCTGTCAAGACAGATATAGAAGAGTTACCTCAATTGCCCGGTTTTAAGCTTACCGTGACAGCGAAACTTAATGGGCAAACTGGTGTAGAGATGGAAGCGCTTACGGGGGTAAGTATAGGACTACTCACCATTTACGATATGCTCAAAGCGATCGATAAAGGGATGGTGATTAAAGCGGTGCAACTCGAGCATAAGTCAGGTGGCAAAAGTGGTGATTTTAAACGTGATTAACAAAGGAATTTTATGATTTTAGACAATAACACACCCACCAAACCACACATAGAATACCCAACCCAATGGGGATTTAAACTCATTGGCAGAGACAAAGAAGCGCTCTTGCGATGCATCAAAGAGGCAATGGGGGACAAACAACATATCTGTTCGCTGGGTAACTCATCTAAAAACGGAAAATTTCACACATACAACGCGAGCTGTGTGGTAGATACCGAAGAGGAGAGAAATCGGATTTTCAAATATTGCCAAGAACACGATGACGTTGATATGGTGATATAAAAAGTACTCACCGACTCAACGCTTTTTCCTGTAGCATCTTATTCGCACTTAAGCTCACCAACATAGAGACAATAACATACGCTAAAAAATAGTAAAGTCCCATCTCCACTTCAGCGCGGCTAATCTCCCCTTTGTTTCCTGTCAGATAAACCAAAAAAACTGCCACAACAAACACATCGACCATAGACCATTTCCCTATCATTTTAAAAAAATGGATCAACCCATTGGCAAATTTACTTTTCATAAACACAGAGACAATCAAAAGCGAAAGAACTTTCAGGGCAGGGACAATCACTGAAAAAAGAAGTATCACGGTCGCGACGACAATATCACCTCCATCAAAAAGTTTTACGATAGACCCTATAACCCCTTTAGACTCAAATGAAAGTACGATATCTCCCAAATAACCCACCTGCTTATGGATCGTTACCATTAAGATGGGAGTAATGAGCCCTAAAACCAATGCCAATATCGCACCCAAAGAACCAAATAATGTAAAAAGACGTATCGAAAGGACAAAATAAGACAATAGCAAGACCAACAAAAGTCCCATAAAATAAAGGGTATTTTGTTTGGCTTGGTGCATTGATGTTTGTTGGACAAGCGTGATTTGATTGAGATTTTTTTGAAGGCTATCGGGATAAAGTCCTCCAGAAAGTTGTTTTGCGAATTGTTCAAGTTTGAGTGTCGCTTGTTGTTGGGCATTTTGGTAAGAGACCAATTCCTTGGTTGCTTTCTCATACACTAGTGCGTGTTGATACGTTTTGATCCCAAAAAAGATCATCCCAGATAAACACAGTATGGCTACGAATGAAAAAAATACCGTTTTCATCATCCCCGATTCTCCTCTTTTGAAGCAATATAAAACACCACCAATAACCATACCACTGCAATATCTATCGCCACATCAGCGAAATTAAATACAGCAAAGTCAAACCCACAATGCCACGCTACATAATCGACTACCGCACCATGGTTAAACCGATCATAAAGATTACCCAATGCGCCGCCAAAGATGAACCCCGAAGGGAAAGGGTATAACTTTAAATACCCCTCTTTCGCAAAAAACAACGCTAGTACCAACACTAAAACAACCTGGATCCACTTCAAAGAATCCCCTAAAAAAGCGAACATTGAAAACGCAACACCGTTGTTATAATGAAGCTCAAAATCTATACACGCTCCTGCATGGTAAAACCCATCGATAAAAAGCTGTTTAAGGTTTTGGTCAATGATAAAAATGCCTAAAAGAACAAACAAAAACGCTGCAATAGCTCTCATCAATTATGCCAAGACCCGTTTAAAAAACTGTTTACACTCTTCCATCATCGCTTCAAGTTTTGCCTCATCTTTCCCTTCAAGCAAAAGACGTACTTTATTTTCGGTACCTGAATACCTAAAAAGATGCCTCATTCCAGCACTTTCGACTTTCTGCTTGAGCGCATCCAACCCTTCAATCTCTTCAAATGGTCGTTTATCATCAACTAAAAGATTGACCAAAAGCTGCGGGTAAGACTCATACGGGTTAAACGCTTCACTTGCTTTTTTGCCTGTCTCAACCAAATATGCTAACGCCTGCAATGCACTTGAGAGTCCATCTCCTGTTTTGGCATAATCAGAAAAAATAATGTGTCCGCTTTGCTCCCCGCCAAAATTCATCCCTTTTGCCTGCATCATCTCTACCACATGCTTATCCCCCACATCAGAGCGGTGAAGAGACAACCCTTGAGCACGAAGATATTCATCGAGTCCTTGGTTACTCATTACGGTAGCTACCATACCGTTTCCTTTAAGTTGGTCATGCTGCTTAAGATGCATTGCCAAAACTGCCATCAGCTTATCCCCATCGACCACATCACCTTTTTCATCTACCATCACCAATCTATCAGCATCACCATCTAACGCAATCCCGACATCAGCTCTAAATTCTAGAACCTCTTTGGCTAAAAGTTCGGGGTGCATTGCCCCACACCCTTCATTGATATTGTATCCATTTGGGTTATTCCCTATCACAATCACATCGGCACCCAATTCTTGTAAAATCGTAGGTCCTATAATATACCCTGCTCCGTTTG
>JBEAQM010000009.1:0-4543 GCA_041163845.1 Pseudomonadota bacterium
CATGGTGCATCATCAGCGCTGCTCTGAGTTCATCAAAAAGATTCAAAGAGTCGTTAGAGCTCAGACCATCTGTAGCGACACTAAAAGGGAGCTCAAGGGATTCGATAGCCAATCTGCCACATCCTAAATATCGGTTGGAGCGTGGACAGTGAGCAATGGAGTGTCCATAGTGTGCAAGATGGCGCAACTCTTCCTCTGTTGCTTGAACACAATGGGTAAAGTGCGTAGGATAGGTATCAAACGCATGGATAAACTCTTGTATCGTTGTAACACAACGGGAGGTGTTAAAGTATTTGAGAAAAAATGTTTTGAAAGAACCTTCATTAGACTCTAGCCATTCTCTTTCTGCTTGTGATTCTAAAAAATGTGCACTCAAAGGGAGCTGATGTTTTTTGGCTAATTGCACTGCACGTTGGACCAGTATTGGGTGGACGGAGTAGGGTGCATGTATTGCGATCGCAGGGGTGATTTTAGAAGAAGTGTCGCACGATTGAGACGCTCTAAGGCGTTCTTGAAAATCGTTATAAAGAATGTCTGCGGTCGCAGCATTGGAGCCGATGAGTTCATTGAAGAAGACGACACGTTGTGGGGTCTTTTCACACACTTCAAGTTCATTCCCAAAGCTTGAAATCGCACCAAACGTGGTGATACCAGAACGCATCATATTCTCACATTCTTGCAGCATCATCTCATTGTTGCACTCTGCCATGAGGCTGTCTCTATGGGTGATGACAGAGTCAAGCCATGGTTGAAATGAGCCGAATTCTAGAGAGGTTTTGTTCGCCGAAAACTCCAGATGCACATGGGTATTGATAAATCCAGGATAGATGATCGTATGGGGTGGAGTAGTGATTACGCTCACCTTAGGGTAACGGTTTTGGAGTGTTTGGAGTGTATCGATCGCTTCTATCGTGTCAGTAAAGGCAATGGCATGATCTTTCAAATACCCTTGTGGTGTATAGATAAAATCAGCGGAGATAATCTTCATTTTGCCTCATCTTCAATTAGTTTAGCTAAAATAATACCCTAAATTAAATAAACAAGGCAGAACAATGAAAATAGTAGTGATTCAAGGTCCAAATCTCAACATGTTAGGTGTCAGAGAGCAAAGTATTTATGGACCTATGAAACTGGAAGATATCCATGCACAAATGAAAGCATTTGCAGATCAAAACAAAATCGATATCGAATTTTTCCAAAGCAATCTAGAGGGTGAAATCGTAGATCGTATCCAAGAGTGTATGGGGGATGCAGATGGTATCATCATTAACCCAGCAGCGTATACCCACACTTCCATCGCAATTCGTGATGCGATTGCAGCCGTGCAAATCCCTACATTAGAAGTGCATCTTTCAAATATTTACCAAAGAGAGGAGTTTAGACACACCTCAATGACAGCACCAGTATGTGCAGGGCAAATAGCAGGTATGGGACCATTTGGATATCATTTGGCTATGGTAGGGATGACACAAATTCTTACAGAAGTAGCTGCGATGAGAGAACACCAAGCGAAGATGAAAGCACAAGCAGAGAAAAAATAAGGACAATTCTTTCTCTATACACTAAAGGGTTCCTGATGAACTTTATGCTCAAAAACGAGAATGCGATCTACTATGAGTGTGGGTATAGTTGTGATAATGCACTTTATCTCCGGTTGGGGAGTGAAGCTTTTTTTATCACCGATAGTCGATATACGATTGATGCCCAAGCGCATGTACAGAATGCTTCAGTGGTGATCGCCACGGATCTTTATGCACAAGCGCTTTTGCTTCTTCAAAAATCAAATATCAAAACCATGATTTTTGATCCCAAAGAGTGGTCGGTCGATGGATTTGCTCGGATGGGTGGGGAAGGGAAAATCACTTTTGTACCAGAGGTCGATTTTTCGCATAAAAAGCGTATCATCAAAAGTGAAGAGGAGCTTAAGATACTCGCCAAAGCAGTGAAGCTTGGTGAAAAAGCTTTTGGTGCTTTGGCAACGATGATTGCCCAAGAGGGATTTGGTAAAAATGAGTTTGATCTCACCTATCGTGCACAATCTGTATTAAGTGACTTCGGAAAATATGAACTGAGTTTTGATCCTATCGTTGCTATCAATGCGAATGCGGCAAAACCCCACGCGACCCCTACGGCTAAAAAATTGCGGGATAATGATCTTCTATTGGTAGATGCGGGATTGAAGTATAAGCGTTACTGTTCAGACCGCACCCGTACGGTGTGTGCGACGGATGATTTTCGTTTTGATACGAAGCAGCAGTTTACGAAAAAAAAGATCCAAAAAGCGTATGATGCAGTTTTGAAAGCCCATGATAATGCGATTGAAAAAGCACGCTGTGGGATGCAAGCCAAAGAGGTCGATGCCCTGACACGTGACGTCATCACTGCAGCAGGGTTTGGGGCGTATTATGTACACTCTACAGGACATGGTGTAGGGCTAGATATCCATGAGATGCCTTACATCTCAAGTCGATCTGATACGGTAATCGAAGATGGGATGGTATATACGATAGAGCCAGGGATTTATATCCCCAATGCTTTTGGAATTCGTATCGAAGATATGGTGACAATGCAAGATGGAAAAGTGGTCGTTTTATAGGTATTTGGATGTTATGTAAACAGATCGATTCTCAAAACACCCTGATCAAGCGTAAAGCCTTTCCTTCGCTCCAACGATCTGGATATGGGCACCATGTTTTATTGGGGATTGGTGGCAATATAGGGGATGTGATACGTCGTTTTGAACATCTTTTGATTTATTTTGCCAGATCCCCTTGGGTCGATGTGGTAGAAGTAGCACCGATTTTGAAAAATCCTCCATTTGGCTATCTGGAGCAGGAAGATTTTTACAACTCGATTATACGTATCAAGACGAGACTCTCTCCTAAAGCGTTATTGGAGTATGTCCTTCATATAGAGAAAATTTTTGGACGACAAAGGGTATTTAAAGATGGACCCCGTACTTTGGATATTGATATCCTTTTTTATGAAGGGGTGCTCTTGAATACAGATAGGTTGAGACTTCCTCATCCTGGATGGAGTGAGCGTCCATCTGTTTTGATCCCATTAGGGTTTTTGGAAAAAATGGATCGAAATAAGAAACACAAAAAATTATATAGATTAGATAAAATGGGATTAAAACTCTCATCAAGAAAAAAGGATTGAAATGATTCAAGAAACCTTCGTGGCTGTAGATGCTAAAAGTGCCTATAAGCTAGCACTTGAAAAGTATGGTGAAAATGTGGAGTTGATCTCAGCCAAACAGATACAGGATGAAGCAGGCAAATTCCGTTCTGAAGTCACTTTTGCTGTACCTAAGAGACTCTTTATTGAAAAATCTCTTGGAGAGTCTGTAGCTGTTTCAAATGAAGATGGAGCACTCTTAGCCCAACTCAATGGGTTGAAGCAAGAGCTTTCAATGATGAAGGAAGAGATACTTCAAGGGGATGAAAGTGTGGTCTTAAAAGCCAAATCTCTTTTGGAAAAAAAAGGGATCGCGAAGAAGTGGCTGGATGAGCGTGTTGCATTGGTGAGTGAAGAGAGTATTCTTGAAGATGATGCCTTGTTGGTTTCTTATCTGCTTGAAGAGATCGATGAGAATATTCATCTCAAAGAAGAAGAGATGGATGAGCCTAAAATCGTCATGCTTGTAGGTCCAACCGGTGTAGGTAAAACGACCACTATTGCCAAACTCGCAGCACGCTATGCATACCTTATGGAAAGACCTTATAAGGTAGCATTGTTAAACCTTGATAGTTATAAAATTGGTGCATTTGAGCAACTCGCACATTATGCAGATATTATGCAAATCGAACATCGCACGGTACAAACCCTTGAAGCGTTCCAAACCCATTTAGAGACATTTAAAGGGTATGATGTCATCTTGGTCGATACGGCAGGGATGTCCCCTTATGACACAGAAAAGTTTATCAAGACCGTAGAATATGTCCAAACTGACATCCCTAGAAAATTGGAGGTCAATTTGGTCATCTCAGCAACAGTGAAGTATGAAGATATGGATGCGCTTTATCAGAATTTTTCGTTTTTAAATTTAAACAGTGTGATTATTAGCAAGTTTGATGAGACGAAACATTTGGGGACGTTACTCAATTTTATGTTGCTATATCATCTCCCTATGAGTTATTTCTCTATAGGGCAAGAGGTACCGGATGATCTTATGGTTGCCTCTAAAGAGTATTTATTGGAGCAATTCATCGGTGATTTAGATGGAGCGTAAAACGCAGGCAGAACGTTTAAGAGAGATGATGCAGCGTCATCATCAGATCGATTCGTATGTGTGTCGTTTTCCATACGTGACACTCCGTCAAAAACAGCTTGAGAAGTTAAGTGTGGGGGATATACTCCTCACAGGGCTTGATATCTTTGAGCTTCTTCTAGAAAGTGAGAGCTGTCATTACCATATCGGTGCGTTTGATACCTATCAAAAAGGGATCGTATTAAAGAGGGTAGAGCATCCACAAAAAATCTCCTCAAAACCAAAAGAGAAAGTGGTAGAGTTCTCTTTTGGTACGCTATCGCTTGAGAC
>JBEAQM010000010.1:0-2992 GCA_041163845.1 Pseudomonadota bacterium
CATGTGTAATGTCATGTACCTGGATAAGTTCAGCATAAGAGTTTGCAAGCTCTATGGCATTGAGATTTTCTCTTTGAATGTTTTCTATCAAAGCAAGTTCTCGAAGTTTAATATCATCGATTTCAACACTTGCTATGATAGCTCTAATATGAGTCAGGTTAGCCAGTTTGTGGGCTCTAAGACGTCTCTCTCCTGCAATAAGAAGATATCCATCTGTTTTCTCAATAACTACAATAGGTTGTAACAATCCATGTTCTACAATCGAATCACTTAACTCTTGAAGCGCTTGTGGGTCAAAGTGTTTACGCGGTTGAAAGGGATTGGCAGTGATTACCTCTACTGCGATCTCTTCGATGCGTGCCCCTTGCTGTTCTAATTCGAAACTATTAATATCACGTAAATCTTTTTGATATGCCTCTTCTACTTCAGAAAGAATCTCACCCAGTCCTCTACCTAATGCCATACTAGCCTCGTACGATTACAGTGGCAAGATCTCTATAGGCTACTGATCCCTTTGAACTACCTGCATATGAAGTAATAGGCTTCCCAAAACTTGGGCTTTCTGCAATTTTAACATTACGAGGAATAACAATACACTCTTTCCCTTTCTTCACATGAAAAAGTTTATCTTTAAAATGTAAGGTTAAATCATCAAGCACTTGTTTTGAAAGGTTATTCTGCTTAGAGTACATCGTTGGCAACAACCCTTTGATTTTTAATTTCGGATTAATAGACTTTTTCAATAAATTTACTGTATTGAGTAGCTGTGCCAACCCTTCTAAAGCAAAAAATTCACATTGGATGGGGATAATCACCGAATCAGAAGCACACAATGCATTGATCGTAATAGGTCCCAAAGCTGGAGGTGAATCGATAATAATATAATCAAATTTCTCAGTCATATTATTAATACTTTTTTTAAGGACTAATTCTCTATTTTTAGCCTTAGGGTCATAAAATTCTTTTTCCATACCAACTAGCCCAATATTTGATGGTGCCAATTGAAGGTTTTTAATCTCTGTCTTCAAAATGACATCAGAAAGCTCTTTGCTCCCTTTGAGTACATGATAAATATTATACTCATAATCACTACGACTAAATCCTAAACTTGTTGTTGCATTGGATTGTGGATCGATGTCTAAAAGAAGAACTTTTTTCCCTTTTTCAGCTAAAGACGCAGCTAAATTGACAGCGGTGGTTGTTTTCCCCACTCCACCTTTTTGATTGGCGATACAAATAATTTCACTCATCGTAAACTAAACACCCTCTTGCCTTCCATAATTAAGGAGCCATCCTCGCATAAAACAGCGTTTTTTAGGCTCTTTTCATCGTTTTCAATATGAACTGAAAACCTTCTACTTAATTCAAATTCTATCTTATACAGACTAAAAATTTCCTTCCATTTTGGAAATTTTTCAACTGCCAAAAGGTATTTATCGAGCAAATTTTTGGGTGAGATATCGGACTGCAAGGCTCTGTAGCCATTTTGAGAATTTTTTAAATTTATTCCGATGCCACATACTAACATTTGATCTATTTTTTTTGTGATCGTTCCACCTACTTTATCTTGATCTAAATAAAAATCATTCGGCCATTTTAACCACACTTTTTCACCTAGTGTATGTAACGTTTGTTTCATAATAAAAGAGAAATAAATCGAAGCTGATCCTAAAGGTAAATCTTCTGGAATCATCTTTACAGGTAAAGCAAACGAGGCAAAAAAATTACCTTTACCGCCCATCCAGCTATTTTCACGACTTCCCAATCCTGCACTTTGCTCTTCACACCATACAGCAAGTGGCGTATCTAAATTTCCTGTTTCTATCTGTGTTAAAAGATACGCTTGTGTCGATGGAAGCGTATTAAAATAATGTATCTCCAATTTTTAATCCTCTACCTACACAATAACTTTTAGCATCCATTGCTTTTTTACCTGCTGGCTGCAATGTCCCTATACGAATACTCCCTTGTTTACATCCTACGATCACCGATTCATTCTCAAACGCTAAAATCTCAAAAGCTTGATGTACTTGCGTCTTTTCTATCAACAACATCTGATCAAACTTCGTACCATTAGCAGCAAAAATACCTGGCCATCCTTCAAAAGCCCTATATTTATTATAGACCTCTTGTGCATTCGCAAAATCGACCTCTCCATCACTTTTTTTAATTTTCTTACACAAAGTCGCTTGTGCCTCATTCTGAGCAACTGGTATAATAGATTTGAATGCTCTAATGGTCTGAAGTGTAAGTGTAGCAGCATCTTTCGTGAGCTGCTCCATTAAAGCATACAAACGCATTTCTTGTGGTATCTCAAATTCGATCTTTTGCAGCATATCACCTGTATCTAATCCTACATCCATTAACATCGATGTAACACCTGTGATCTGATCTCCATGAAGCAAACTTTGTTGCACAGGACTTGCGCCACGATATTGTGGTAAAAGAGAAGCATGCAAATTAATACAAGGAGCGATATCAAGTACACTTTTAGGGAGTAGCTGTCCAAAAGCTGCAACAATGATAAAATCTGGATTTGCTTTTTGAATCGTATCAACTACCCCTTCATCTGTCAATCTATACGGTTGCAATACTTCTATATGATGTTCAGACGCCAATACTTTTACAGGTGGAGGCGTTAAGAGCTGTTTGCGTCCTACAGGTTTATCTGGTTGTGTAATTACCAAAGAGACATCAACATCCTCTGCTTCAATCAATACCTTTAATATCTCTTGGGCATAATGGGGTGTCCCCATATAAACAACTCTATATTTCATCTATTCTCTTCTATCTACTTAAGACTTGAAACAGTGTTCCACCTTTATGGGCTTTATCTATCAAAAAAGACTTTACATCCCCAAGGTCAAAACCACTCGCCAAATACATCGCTTTGCCTTGTTGCATCAAAAAATCTGCCGATTGAAGTTTCGTGACGATGCCACCTGTAGCAAATTCATTATGAGGTGAATGTATCGCTGTGAGCTCTTCTTCT
>JBEAQM010000011.1:0-5072 GCA_041163845.1 Pseudomonadota bacterium
GACATAGCAAATACCTTGCATCCCAAGGATTTGAGGTCGATGCGCTTGATATCTCTTCTGTCGCACTCAAATCACTTGAAAACATCCCGCATATTCACCCAAAAGAGGTCGATTTTGATACCTATCAACTCCCAAAAGAAAAGTATGATCTTATCGTCTGCACCTATTTTTTAGAGCGAAAACTTTTTGCTCAAATGATCGATGCACTAAAACCAAATGGGATTATCCTCATGGAGACATTTTTACACCATCCACAGAATGAACGGACTACTTCTAATCCTACTTTTTTACTCAATGAAGGGGAGTTAGAGAGTACGTTTGATGAGCGATGTGAGCTTCTTCATATCCCTGAGTTTTGGGATACCGATTATCTAGGATATAAAACAATGAAAACCTCCATGGTCGCAAAAAAGAGAGCCGGCGGGATGAGTGATGAAGATTTTTGGGCTTAACTGTCAAGAGAAAGAAACATAATGATGCAAACAACCAAACAAATTAAAATTTCTCTTCTACTCATCGCGACGATGGGTGTGATGTCAGGGATCACTGTGGTCTCTTCTTTACCACTTATCAGTCAAACGTTTCATACGGTACCACATATCGAGTTTCTTTCCAAACTGATGTTGACTATCCCCTCTATTATTATCGCCCTATTTTCACCTATTGTGGGGATTATTGTCGATAAATTTGGGAGATTAAAGCCACTTTATATCGGTATAGTGCTGTTTGTGTTGGGTGGAAGTTCTGGATTTTATCTCGAAAATTTCTACGCGATATTGGTCGGACGTGCCGTATTGGGGATCGCAGTGGCATTTATCATGACAAGTTCGACTGCATTGATTGGTGATTACTTCGACGAAAAAGAGCGGCATCATTTTATGTCTACACAAGGGATGGCAGTCGCGATGGGAGGAATTCTGTTTATCACATCGGGTGGTTTTTTAGCGCAGCTTCATTGGTCTTACCCTTTTGCGATGTATCTTCTACCGATTCTTTTTATCCCCCTCTTACGCACTTCACTTTATGAGCCAAACACAGAACCACATCATCATGATGAAGTCGATATCGAAGCGAAACTATTGCCTGTGTACCTTACAGCATTTTTCGCGATGGTGCTTTTTTATATGTTGCCGACACAATTGCCTTATCTCATAGTCAATACACTAGAGGGACAACCCAGCACAGTAGGATTTGTGATCGCCACGGCTATGTTTTTCAATGCAATGACTTCACGACAATACGCCAAACTCAAAGCGAGATTTTCATACCAACAAATCTATATCATCACTTTTCTGTTTTTTGGGACAGGGCTTTTTCTGATCTCTGTAGCAGACAGTATCCCTCACCTTTTTTATAGCACGGCATTTATAGGGACAGGGTTTGGTCTCATCTTGGTCAATACCAATGCCTGGTTTCACTCACAAGTACCACCAAGAAAACGAGGAAAAGCTTCTGGAATGCTTGCTTCAAGCTTTTTTTTAGGGCAATTCTCTTCCCCTTTACTCGTCGAGCCAATCGTTAAACTGTATGGGATTCAAGGGCTTTTTTCAACCGTATCAGGTATTGCGATAAGTATCGCACTGATTTTGTTTCTCAAAGATTACATTCAACGCCGTACACGATAAATACAATACCTAAACTACCGCTTGAGATAATTTCTCTTCTAGTTGAGAGACAGTTTGTACTGCATTGGTATGTGCTGTAAATCCCCAATCGACCATAATATACTCTATTCCTGCCCTTTGACTTGCCAATAAATCGCGTGGACCATCCCCTACAAAAATGGCTTCGTTGGCTGAGATTTTGAGTTCGTCTAGTATCTTATGGAGCATGTCTGGATGGGGTTTACCCTGAGGGACATCATCATAACATGCAATCGCATCAAACAAATGATCGATACCAAGATGGGTAAGTGACTCCAAAGTAGAAATGCGATACGCATTGGTGGCTACAGCCAGAGCGTATTGTTGCGCTTTTAACCCTTCTAATAACGCTTTAATCCCGTCATAAAGGACCAGTTGGGTAGTATGATTTTGGGTGTAGTATTCTGAAAACCATTTTTCATGCTCAGGTTCAAATCGATCGGTATGGTAAAAAGTACGGGCGGGATTGATCGTATGGTCATTGACTCGTTTGAGGATATACTCGTAGCTCATTGGTGTAAAACCTAGATTTTGACGGACATGGTTGATCGCATTGGCGATCGTCACAGCACTATTGACCAAGGTGCCATCCATATCGAAAATAATGAGCTGTTTAGACACCTATATTACTTTGTGTTTTTGTTGTCTCTTTGGCTAAACTTCATATACAATGAGAGCGCCACAAGAAGTATCGATACCCCTGAAATCAAATAAACCGCATACTGCAATTTGATAGGATCTGTCATCGCAAACTTAAATACCAACATCAATGCCTCAATCGAAAGCGCGATGATGATCGATCCTAGAAATCGGACCATCGTTTGGTGCGAGTCACTGCTGCCACTTTTTTTCTCTTTTCCCATCACTTCTTCTTCGAAGATCGCTTTGACAAGGTCGAAAATCGCAAGCGAGAGGGTCAGAAGAATGGTGGCTTCAAAAATTTTGTTGATATCCATCGCGGCAAAATCGGTCCCAAAATGCAAAAAAGAAAAAATCCCTTTCACAAAAAGCAAAAGTGCCACCGCAGAAAGGGCAAACGAGAAAAGCGAATAGGCGAATTTACTCACAAACCCTGTCAAAGAATCGACCGAAGTGGGGTGAACCATCTTTAAGATATTTTCAAGGGTAATATCGACACAAATAATACAAAGTAATTTGTCATTTTCATCATAAATAGGAAACGAAGAAGTGACGACCAAATGGTTCGTGACATACGAAGGATAAGGGTCTGTCAAAACACAACGATGTTCCCCCAATGTACGATAATAGTATGCTCTATCACTTCTATCATCTCCTTTACCAGAACCTTCTAATATTTTATTTCTAGAAATATTATCGATGATCTGTTTCCCATTATTGTCTAGCGCATAAATCACTTCCGCATTAGGGATCGACTGCTGGAGCTCTTGGAGTTTACCTAGTACACTATCAAGATTTGATCCTTGAATGTTTTGAGAGATGTTTCTCCCCATGATATAACACAAATAAGCTCTGGCTTTGGTACGTATCTGGGCATAATCTTGTATCTCTTTGATGTTCATGCTGTGCTCCTTTTAATTGATGCGACCCACAGGATCGGTAAATTTTACCTTTTGATTGATCTTCACTTGCGGCGTGATACTCCCTTTTTGCGAGAAAGTAAGAATGGTAGATCCCATCTCAAACCACCCAAAAAGGGCACCACGATCCAACCACATATCATCATATGTATAGTGAACAGCCTCTCTGATCTGGGAGTTAGTTTGGATCTTCTCTTCAAAAGTCACGACCATTTTCCCTACATTGAGTGCTGCCACAAGGACCAAAACATGGGTTCGCCCTTTTTCATCTTCACATGCCATTACCACCCTTTCATTTTCGATAAAAAGATCTTTTTTATAACGAAGTGCCGGGATATTCACAGGAATACATTTACCAGGAATATGGGTAAGTGCATTGACTTTCAGTCGCATGGGCATATGGTATCGGTGATAATCTTTTGGAGAGAGATAAAAATTGATATACTCACCCCCCTCGACTTTTTCTGCCAATCCTGCATGGTACCCACCAAAAAGGGCGTCAATTTCATACTCCATCCCTTTGATCTGATAGGCTTTCCCCTCTTTGATCGTACCTGCATCAGTGATCAGTGCATCGACACCACTGATTAGCACATCCTCATCTTCTGGCAATGGTCTTGGTTTTTCTAATGCTCTGGTAAAAAGTTTGTTAAGTGTAGCATACGACTCAGGTGCGTTAAACTCAGCCATATCAAGACCCATAAGCTTCACATAGGTGTGATTGATGAATTGTTGTGTCTTAGGAGCAAATGGCTTAGAGGCAAATCTACCAAAAGCGGCAGAAATAGCAGAAGTGACAGGTTTTTTCAAGATTAAATCCTCTGGTGAATATCTGTTTTCATTATAAAATTATCTGATAGTATACTATGTCTTTATTAAGAATTTTAATACTTAATCAGCTACTATTTGTTCTTTAAAAGGAGTCAATATGGCAGTTTATATACTTTTCGACACAGAAACCACAGGGAACAAAGAAGAAGACCGTATCATCCAGCTAGGCGCGATGATCGTGCACAGTAAAGATAAGATAGAAACTGTCAATGAACTCTGCTTAGCACCTGTACCCATAGCGATCGAAGCGATGGCAGTACACAATATCACTCCTGAGATGATCCAGAATGAAGTCACTTATAGCCAAACACTTTTTGCTTCACTCATCGAAGAGTACAACCACACAGAAAACTTTTTGATCGCACACAATATCAATTTTGATTTAAGCATGCTGCAAAAAGAGGGTTTTGAAAACCACTATACTCTCATCGATACCTTACGTTGCGCAAAACATCTCCTACCAGAGCGCCCCAACCACAACCTTCAGTACTTAAGGTATGCCCTCGAGATTTATAAGATAGAAGAGAAAGAGGCTCAAAGACTAGGGGTGACGATCAAAGCACATGATGCCATAGGGGATGTACTGGTGATGAAGCTACTTCTCTCAAAACTCGTAGAACTCGCCAAAGCAAAAGAGCCTACTCAAAACCCTATGCAGACCCTCGCAGCACTCACCCAAACACCCGTGATGATAAAAGTCTTTAAATTCGGAAAATACAAGGACAAAGAGATCGCCCAAGTAGCACAAGAGGATAGAAACTATTTACAATGGATGCGAAACAGTATGGAGTTAGATGAAGACATGCTATATACACTAGATAGCTATCTGAAATAACCATTTTCAATTCATCAAATAATTCAAAAAAAATTGACCGCAAATGGTAAAAAAAAGAGTAGAATTCCACATTTCATTGTAGGAAATTTACCATGGTTGATTTTAAAATCGGCGAATACACACTCAAACCTTTTACCATAGAATCAAAGCCCCTTATGGAACATTATTTAAAAGATGTAGAGAGTAGTTTAAGCGACTACTCCT
>JBEAQM010000012.1:0-9413 GCA_041163845.1 Pseudomonadota bacterium
TCTACAGCCAATACAATGAAGCCATGCAAGGTCAATTAGACGAGAAAAAAGCCAAAGAGATGGGACTCATCAAGCAGGCATTTAATCAACTAGAAGTCCAAGCAAAAATTTTAAACTTCGCTAAAGAGGTCGGCATCATCGTGTCAGATGAAGAAGTGGCGACACAATTGCAGCGTATCCCCGCTTTTCAAAAAGAGGGGCTTTTCAACAAAGAAATCTATGAAATGTACCTCAAAAGTCAAAGACTAAGAGCCAACGCTTTTGAGGAGACGATGAAAGAGGAGTTACTGCTTAGAAAAACCCTCTCTCTTTTGATGACACAGACACTCCCTCTTGAAGAGGCATCTATCGCCGCAGCAATGAATGTCAGTGATAAAATCGCTTACAGAGTTTTAACAGCACAAGATCTTAACTTTACGCTAGATCCAGTCAAAGTAAAAGCGTTTTGGGAGACACAAAAAGAGCATTTTTTAACACCAAAAATGTTTACCCTTTCACTCTTATGGACACCAACAGAACAAACAACAGTGACAGAAGAAGAGATCAAAGCTCACTACACAGCCAATAGCTTTAACTACACTGATGATACAGGCAAAGCGCTCTCTTTCGAAGAAGCAAAAGTACTTGCCCAAAGAGACTTAAAAATTAAAAAAACAAAAAAAGAGGCTCAAAAAGCCTATATCGGATTTAAAAAAGCAGAGGTCCAAAAAAGTGAAACTCTCTCATTGGCTCTAGGTGATATAACACTCACTGAACCTATTTGGAATGAACTACAAGGGATGTCTGCAGGAGATATCCTCAAGCCAAAAGTAATCGGGGATAAATATGTCACGATCAAAATAGATGCTGTTACTTTACCAAAAGTCAAAAGCTATGAAGAGGCACAAGCAGAAGTCGAATCACTTTATGCCAAACAAGCTAAAAAAGAAGCGCTTTTGAAACTTGCAGAATCAACACTTGAAAACTTCAATACAGAAAATGCTACGATTTCAGATTTTGTCAAATTAGAGCAAAATGTCAACCTCAATCCACTAAACCAACAAGAAAGTTTACAATTTTTACAAAAACTCTTTACATCTTCAAAAGAAAAAGGTATTATAAGCTTAGCAAATAAGGTTGTCGTTTATACCATTTTGGCACAAAAAGTGTCACCAATGGATCCAAACCAAAGCAATCTAGTCAAAGAGACGGCAACGAATATTAAGCAATCTACGTTTGAATCGAATCTCATTCAAATGTTAGACAAAAAATACCCTACAGAAGTCTATATGGGAGGACTTGTAAATTGAGTAATACGATTTTAGCGATTGATATCGGTTCTACAAAAATTTGCGCTATCATTGCTGAAATTAAAGAAACTGAAGTCACAATACAAGGACACGGTGTCTCTAAATCCCAAGGGGTTAAAAAAGGTGCCATCACCAACATTGAGCTTGCTTCTAAGTCTATTAGAAAAGCGATTAATGACGCAAAAAGAATCGCTGGAAGCAACATCGGTTCAGCCACTGTCTCCATCTCTAACGCATATGCAAAAAGTTTAAATTCTACAGGTGTTGTCAACATCCCACACAAAGACATCTCAATCAAAGAGATTAATCGTGTGATGCAAACTGCACTTTACAATGCAAATGTACCTAATGAATATGATGTGATTCATGTGTTGCCTTATAATTTCAGGGTAGATGATCAAGACTTTATCGAAGATCCATTTGGGATGAATGCAAGTCGTATGGAAGTTGATGTCAATATTATCATGACACAAAAATCCAATCTTGCAAACCTCAAAAAAGCGGTTCGTTCTGCAGGTGTAGAGATCGATGGAATTGTTTTAAGTGGCTATGCTTCTGCGATCGCTACAATGGATGATGATGAGAAAGAACTAGGTGTTGCGGTGATTGACCTAGGGGGACAAACAAGCAACCTTGTAGTACACACAGGAAATTCAATCCGATATAATGATTTCTTAGGGGTTGGTTCAAACCATATTACCAATGATCTCTCTATGGCATTACACACACCGCTTCAAATAGCAGAAAATATCAAAATTCGCCATGGCAATCTAACAGAAAAATCAAGCACAATGGTAGAACTTCCAATCATTGGAGATGAAGAGAGTCGTAATAGTGTCTCTTTAGAAGTAGTTTACTCTGTGATTTTTTCACGCGTAGAAGAGGCTTTAATGATCTTGGCTAAATCTTTGGAAAAATCTGCACTCAAAGAACAAATAGGTGCCGGTGTCATTTTAACAGGTGGAATGACAAAACTCAAAGGTATCAGAGATTTAGCACAAGCGATTTTTTCTGGTATGCCAGTAAGAATAGGATACCCTAGCAACCGTATCAATGGGCTTTTTGATGAGCTAAGAGACCCAGCGTATTCAACCGTGTTAGGGTTGTTACTTTACAAGGCAACAGGACATACAGAATATGAGATCGACTTCCAACAAAAGCTACTGCATTCGAAAGATGCTTTCCGTGACAATTTAAGTGATCTGAAAATAGGTCATGTCGAACACACTAAAAAAGAAGAAGAGTTGCAACCCATCCATGCAGTAGAAGATATGCAAGAGAATCGTGATACTGTTATCTTTGATGAATTGCCTGAACTAGGACATGAAAATAACAATCCACTCAAAAAACTTGCCAATTGGGCAAGACAACTTTTTTAAGTCATTAATCAAACAAGGGGGAGAAAATGGACGCATTTGAAATAGACATCGTAGAGACTAAATGGCAAACCAATGGGGCAAAAATTAAAGCGATTGGTGTTGGTGGTGGTGGTGGTAACATGATCAACCATATGATCAATGAAGGTGTCAACGGTATCGATCTTATTGTTGCTAATACTGATGCACAAGCATTAGATAGCTCTTTAGCACCTTATAAAATGCAACTTGGTGTGAATGCAACACGTGGTCTTGGTGCAGGAATGCTTCCAGAAAAGGGAAGAGAAGCAGCCCTCGAAAGCTTTGAAGATATCAAAAAAATGCTTGATGGATCGGATATCGTTTTTATCTCTGCTGGTTTAGGTGGAGGGACAGGTACAGGTGCGGCCCCAATTATTGCACAAGCAGCCAAAGAGGTCGGAGCACTTACGGTATCTATCGTAACAAGTCCTTTTAAATTTGAAGGGAAGAAAAGAACAAAATTAGCCAAAGATGGATTAGAAGAACTCAAACGTGAAAGTGATTCTATTATCGTGGTACCAAACGAAAAACTGCTCTCTATCGTCGAACAAAACCTTGGAATTAAAGAGAGTTTTAGACTCGTAGATGATGTACTTTCTCAAGCGGTAGGTGGTATCTCTAAAGTGATTCTTTCACATGGAGCAAATGATATTAACCTCGACTTTGCAGACGTAAAAACAGTCATGAGTCATAGAGGTCTTGCACTTATGGGTGCTGGATACAGTACGGGTAAAAATGCTGCTTATGATGCTGCAAAAGCTGCTATCGAGTCTCCATTACTTGATAATATCTCGATCGATGGTGCGATGGGTGTACTTGTACACTTTGATATCCATCCTAATTATCCAATCATGGAGATTAGTGAAGCGATGGGAATCATCGAAGAGAGTGCCGATGAAGATGCTTATGTAATTTTTGGTACCACTACCAATCCTGACATGGCAATCGATGAAGTCAAAATCACTATCGTTGCAACTGGATTTGATGAAAAAACCAACAATGCAGTCATTGAACCAACCATAATCAAGCAAGAAACACTTTTTGGTGACTATAAACCAATGAGAACCGTTTCCAAAGTTGTTGGTGGGTATAACCATGACAACGAAGATATTTTAGATGTACCAACATTTTTAAGAAAGCAGATGGACTAACCCCCATCGATCTCTTTTGACAACAGAGAATCTCTCCCCTTCTCTGTTTTTCTTTTATCCCTTTACTTCTTTATTTTTCACAATTTACAGATACTATTTCTACTTCATCACTGTCTAAACGTGCTGCGGTGAGTTTACCACCCCATACACATCCCGTATCTAATGCCAATACTTTGTCATCCGCATACAAACCCAATGTTGACCAATGCCCCATAATGATACGAAGATGAATCTCTTTTCGATCGGTACACTCAAACCAAGGCTTCAATCCCTTTGCTTTTAACGCATCATTCGGGGTACCTTTTTGGTCGAAATCAAGTCGGTGATCTTCATAGCAAAAACGCATTCTCGTAAATGCAGAGATGATATAACGATCCAAATCAATCTCTTTGGCATACCGATCAAAACGCCCATTACTCTCTTTGAACATCTCTTTAAGCCAATCGGATGCTTTTGGACCTTGCAACTTCTCTTCGATGTCGTTGGCATATTTTCTTGCCATCCCAATATCAAACTCTGGAGAGATCCCCGCATGTGCCATACAGTACCCCAATTTATAATCAATATGCAAAAACTTCTGTCCCCTTAACCAATCTATGAGTAATGGGGCATTGGGTGATTTTAAGATAGGTTCTATGGTTGCATTGGACTTTTTAAGCCCATAATAGGCACCAATCAATGAGAGATCATGGTTACCCAAAACGATATGAATATGGTTACGAATACTATAAAGATATTCCAAAGTTTCCAAAGAGCCTTCACCACGATTCACTAAATCCCCAGCAAGCCATAGTGTATCTTTTTTAGGATCAAAGGTGATCGCTTCGAGTAACTTTTTCAAAGGTTGATAACACCCTTGTATATCCCCTATCGCCCATACTGCCATTACGCAAGCCCCAATGCATCTTTATACGCAGTGACTTTCTGGTCAAAAGGCATCTTAGCATACGCCGAAGAAGGTGAAGGGAGATAGACCCTTTCTATCTCCAGATACCCAAAATGTGTTTCAAACAGCGCTTGTGCTTTTTTCCCAGTGAATGCTACCTTAGTAATACTCGGGTATGTCTCTAAAAAAGAAGCGACATCATTCACCTCTTCATGCGCTAAGTCACTATCTAATGAACTCTCCCTGCTACACGCTCTTACCATGTCCCAAAGCCCTATTTTTGACTCTTTGAGTAACCATATTTTTTGGTCTTTGTTATTCACCGGGTAACTTGTGACACTCTCCATAATTTTCCAGAATTGATTGCGTGGATGGGCATAATAAAAGTTTTTTTCAAATGATTGAATACTTGGGAAAGAACCGAGAATTAATGTATGTGTATCTTTAAAGACAATCGGCTTAAAAGGGTGGGTTAGGATCTCATCATGCATCACCATCGATTTATCCCTTGGATTATCTACACGCTTTACGCATGTTTTGCACCATCAAGACCAACAGTCCCAATGAGAAAATTTTAAAATTGATCTCACTCCCTTTATGGGTATTGATAAAAGGAGCCGATTGTGTCACTTTCGCCCCTTGCTCTTGCATAGCCACGATATCAGGGATGTAGTACTGAGAAAAGAGCAATCCCGTACATACGACAAAAAACGTAGCGATTAACGTTACCTTCTCTCTTTCAAACTTTTTATACTTATACCCTTCATAAAGAACGACAGCAATAAGCAATAGATTGACCAAATAGGAGAGTTTTACAAAATTTTGGGTCATAATCAGCCCTTCTTGAAACTGTGTCAATACTTCACTTCCAAGCCACTGCTCTGTATGAAATGTAACTGGCGCCACAACAATCCCAGCAAAAAGTCCTGCACCAAGCACTATACCCAACAGTATCAAATACCCCATCGTTACAATTCTAAAGTTTTTACTCATCCACTACACCTTTTGTAAATTTGATCACAAATCCTCGATCCAATCCTGCTAAATCTTGATAAAAGTTGATGTATTCTACCCCGATTTGATTAACAAATGATTGTATTGGCTCTTTTTGATCATACCCCATCTCGCACGCAAGATACAACACCCCTTTTGCTTTCGTATCGACAATAATTTGTTTGAGCAGTTCATCTCCTACTTTGCCGCCAAAAAGTGCTTCTTTGGGTTCATAATCAACCACATGAGACTCCAATACAAAATCCTCAGCAATATAAGGGGGATTTGAAATTACTATCTGAGGTATCTCAGCCACGCGATCGAGTAAATTCGATTTACGAAGTTCTATCCGCTCTTCGAGTCCAAATAGTGCGATATTTTCTGCGGCTACTTTCAACGGTGTATCACAAATATCTGTAGCGATCACATGAAGTGTAGGAAATTTTCGTGCCAACACGATACAAATCGCACCTGTCCCTACCCCTATCTCTGCGATGTGTGTGAAGTTTTCTTGTTCGATGATTTTTGAGGCAACATCGATCAAAATTTCGGTTTCAGGACGGGGGATCAATACCCCACGTTCCACCTTGAGGTGGATATCATAAAAGCTAGCTGCCCCTACGATGTATTCATAAGGTTCATGTGCAGAACGTCTTTGGATCAGGGCTTCAAATGTCCCAAAATCTGGCACCATTTCACGCTCATGCGTTATGAGATACACACGCTCTTTCTCCAAATGGTATGCCAAAAGCAATTCTGCTTCAAAAAGAGGGCGTTCACATGCCTCTTCAAGTGCTTTTGTAGCCCAAGTGAGTGCTTGCTTAATGGTCATTTGCATCAAACCCTAGCTCTTTTAACCTTTCGAGTACAGGGGGATGGGTATAGTAAAAAAAGATGACCAATGGGTGCGACTTAGGGAAAGATTTATTCTCTGTAACCAATTTCATTAGTGCCGAAACAAGGTTCTCTTTTCCACCCATTTTAGACCCAAATGCATCTGCTGCATATTCATTATGTCGACTGACAAACGAAATAAAAGGGGTAAATATGAAACTCAATAAGGGCAAAAGCAACATCAACAATGCGATCTGAACCCCTGCACTCGCCCAAACACCCATCTGCAAAAATATCTCCTCAGGAAGATGCCCGAAAAGATAAAAAGCGATAAACAATAATACGCCGATCAATCCTATATTTTTCCAAATATCCCCATGACTAAAATGCCCCAACTCGTGTCCTAACACTGCCAATATTTCTTTGGGGGTGAGCTTTTGAAGTAACGTATCAAAAAGGACTACCCGTTTATTTTTTCCTAATCCACCAAAAAATGCATTGAGGCGACTGTCACGTTTACTTGCATCCATGACAAAAATACCATTACTTTTGAGCCCTACCCCTTCCATCATCGCTGTAATCTTTTCTTTGAGTTCTCCCTCTTCTAGTGAGGTAAATTTATTAAAAAATGCCATAAATGTAGGTGCAAGGAGATTGGCAGCAAGCACGACACCAAACATCACCACAAATCCCCATAACCACCATGTCTGATAAGATGTAATAATCCATGCCAAAATAGCTAACACCGCGCCGCCTAAGATAAAAAATAAAAGTGCCGACTTAATCATATCGATGACAAACATTTTTGGGGTCATTTTATTGAATCCAAACGCTTCATCGATCTGAAACTTTTGATACCAATCAAAAGGAAGCCCTACGATGAAATTCACCCCTATAAATCCGAAAATAAATACCACAGCTTGGAGTACTTCGCTCTGCATAGATACCAATGAAGCAAGCCAAGCAAATCCAGTACTCACCCACCAGATAAATAAAAGATAATCAACAAATGTTGTTACGATAGAGAGTTTTCCGTTTGACACAGCATAATTTCCTGCACTAAGATACGCATCTGCAGACATTAAAACAGGGGTTTTTCGTTTCTCTTCGTTGATATACCCTATTTGCATAAAAGAGATATAGAGCTTCATCAACGTATACACAGAGTAGAGTATCACGATCGTTTGTAACATGCTTTTCCTTGGCTGTAAATTACAGAGAATATATCGAATCAAGGCTTAAAAAGCACTCTATTTGCTATAATTACGTCCAATTCTTCACAAGGAACTACTTTGGCACTGATCGATCTCTTTGATATCAAAAAACAGTACGATATTAAACTACTGCTTGATGGTGTTGACTTCCATCTTAATGAAGCAGAACGCATCGCCATAGTAGGACAAAATGGGTGTGGCAAATCGACACTCATGAAAATCATCATGGGACAAGAAGAACCGACAGAAGGAAAGCGGATACTCAACAATGCCATTGGGATAGAAATGCTTGCGCAACAGCCTGTTTTTGATCCGGCATTGAGTGTTAAAGAAGCGATTTACAATGAACTTACTGACCTCAAAGAGGCGAAAGAAAATTACGATCGTATCTCTATTGGGGTGATGGAAGATTTTGAGAACAAAGAACTTCTTTCGGAGCTGGAAACTGTTTCTGCTTTTTTAGACCATCATAATGCATGGAACCTTGATGATAAAATTGAGCGTATCATGCAGGAATTTCAGCTCAAAGCATATGAAAACCGCCCCGTAGTATCACTCTCTGGAGGGGAACAGCGTCGTGTCGCTTTGGCTTCACTCATCCTCAAAAAACCCGATGTGCTTCTGCTGGATGAACCCACCAACCATCTAGATGTTTATATGGTGACTTTTTTAGAAGAGCTACTTCTGAAAGGAAATTTCACCTTACTCTTCATCTCACATGATCGACACTTCATTGATTCGATCGCCACAAGAGTTGTAGAAGTAGACAACCAAAAACTCGTCAGCTACAAAGGTGGCTACCAAAACTATCTAGAACAAAAAGAGCTCCGTATGCAATCGATGCAAAAAGAGCATGAAAATCTTTTAAGACTGCTCAAGCAAGAAGAGGCATGGCTAAGCAAAGGGGTAAGAGCGAGAGAAAAGCGTAATCAAGGGCGTAAAAAACGGGTCTTTGAGCTAAGAGATGAAGCGAAAAAAAACCCTACACTTATTCGAAAAATGATGATCGAACTCGAACGTGAAAAGAAACATTTTAACCGTGAGGAAGGTGTCTCTCGCAAAAAAATGCTTTTTGAGATGGAACATCTTAGTTATGCAGTGCCAGGGAAAAAACTGATCGAAGATTTCACTGCACGTATTTTACAAAAAGATAAAATCGCCATTGTAGGGATCAACGGTGCAGGCAAATCAACCCTCCTAAAACTCCTTCTAGGACGGATCAAACCACAAAGCGGTACACTCAAACAAGGGGATTTTTCCATAGGTTATTTTGACCAGCATAGAGAGATGCTTAACGATGAGCATACCCTCATAGAGACGTTTTGCCCTAATGGTGGGGATCATATCGATGTACAGGGTGCGAGTTATCATGTTTATGGATATCTTAAATCCTTTCTTTTCCCTAAAGAATTTTTAACCAAAAAAATAGGTATGCTCTCAGGAGGGGAAAAAAATCGTGTTGCATTGGCATTATTACTGACTAAAAAAGTCGACTGTCTCATCCTAGATGAACCGACCAATGACTTGGATATTCAAACCATCAATATCTTAGAGGAAAAACTGATTCATTTTCCTGGTGCAATCCTTTTTGTCTCGCATGATCGCTATTTTATCGATAAAATCGCTTCAAAACTTTTCATTTTTAAAGG
>JBEAQM010000013.1:0-2920 GCA_041163845.1 Pseudomonadota bacterium
ATACCAATACGAAACATAAAGTGTTTATCTCCATGGAGGGGAAAGCATCACATACCGATTTTATACCGCTTGAATATGATGAAAACTTAGATACAACGCTACTGGCTTGCTATCCACATACGGGCAGAACCCATCAAATTAGAATCCATTTGTTTCACGTGAAACATCCTATTTTAGGGGATCCCTTATATGGTACTACATTTGATACTGCAACCGCTTATTTAGAAGACAGATTAAGTCCCCAAGAACGTCTTGAAAAAACAGGCGCACAAAGGGTTATGCTCCATGCACACAGCTTATCGTTTGATATGAAGCAAAGATTTTATATCCAGAGTAAAGAGGATTTTTCAAAAATGAAACACCTTATCTGCAAGAAAGAAAAACGTACATTTAACCGATTGTAAATCTTATCTTCTTGAATCGTAAATAAACCAGCTCACTCCAACCACTGCAACCATAACAATAATTCCTAACAAAAACATATCTACACTTGACATCATTCACCTTTTTCTAATTCTTGTTCTCTTAACTGCCCGCACGCAGCTGAAATATCTAATCCTTTGGATTCCCGTATCGTACAATGCAATCCCCTTTGCGTCAAATACTCCTGAAAAGCTTTCATATCTTCTTCGGTCGGACGCTTAAATTCAATCCCCCCATACGGGTTAAAATAGATCAAATTTACCTTTGCCTTAATCCCATCTAAAAGCGATAAAAGTTTCTTCGCTGCACCTATATCATCGTTGACATCTTTAATGACAAGATATTCGAACATTACACGCTTTCTGCCATTGACAGGAAAATGCTTTACTGCATCGATAATTGAAGCAATATTATATGCTTTGTTAATAGGCATTAGCTGTTGTCTCAAAGCATCATCTACCGCATGCAATGATATTGCTAAATTGACTCCCAGCTCTAGTTTTCCTAGCTTTTCGATTTTACTGCTAAGTCCTGATGTTGAAATAGTTTGCCTATGCGGTGCGATAGCCATCCCTTCTGGATCGGCAAAAATTTTGACAGATTTTGCCACTTCTTCGAGGTTGTCAAGTGGCTCCCCCATCCCCATATACACAATATTGACACGACGGTTGGCATCTATGGTATTATCTTGCTTGATCATTCGTAACTGCTCAACAATTTCCCCAGCCGTCAAATTTCGTACAAAACCGCCCTTTGCAGTCAAACAAAATGCACACCCTACCTTGCACCCTACCTGAGAAGAAATACAAACTGTATAACGCTCCTGATGCTTTAAAGAACCATCTTCATGATAAGATTTATCTTTCATTAAAAGGAGAACTGCTTCAACCGTATGCCCATCGTGTAGTTCAAAAAGATATTTCCTGCTCCCATCTTTTGAGTTTTGTACAGTCACTGTTTTAAGGGGTGCTACCGTATAGCTTTGTTCCAGTGTCTCTCTCATCTCTTTAGGTAAGTTTTTCATCTCTTGGAATGTATTTGCATACTTATGATATATCCAATGATATATCTGCTTTGCACGGAATGAAGGCTGTATCGCTTCAGATAATTCTTCTTTGGTAAAATCTTGTAATATTTTTTTACTCATTATAACTCTCGATTAAATGTTGTTCTTTGACATATTGGGTTATTTTCGCCATTGCATTCTCGTGATTCACAAGAAATTCATTGTGCCCATTCTCATCACAGTAATTTGTCACAATAAACACCCCTTTAGCAGGAATATCAAATGCTTCTGCCACTTTTAAGACGGCATAAAATTCCATATTTTCTATCGCTATCCCTTTGTCGAGATAATATCCTGAAATCTCTTTATCTGCCGTAATATAATTTGAAGAATTCACTACTGTTTCACGTGAAACATCAGAATCGTTCAGGGACACTTTATTGGATATGGGGGTATATGATTTTTCAGACATAGCACTATTTTCGATATTTACTGCCGTTTGAGAAACCAAGATATCAAAAATATTGTTATCCCCATATGAACCTGCCGTTCCCACAAAAAGAAGTGACTTTGGCAGATGCGTCATACAAATTTTTGTTAAGTTTAATGTCGCATCGATCAACCCTATCCCAATAGGTGTAGCAAACTTAAATTGCTCCATAGCTCCTGCGCAAACAATCATCTACATTCTCACTGGAATATGCTTTGATCTAAGATATTTTTTCAACTCCATAATATCAATCTCTCTAAAATGGAAGATCGAAGCTGCCAATGCTGCATCTGCATGCCCTAAGGTAAAAGCTTCTTCAATATGCTCCATCGTTCCTGCCCCGCCTGAAGCAATTACAGGAATATTCACTAGCTCTCCTATCTTCTTGTTAAGAATATTATCAAATCCCGCTTTGGTTCCATCAGCATCCATGGAGGTGACAAGTAATTCCCCTGCACCTCTTTCATAGACTTCCTTTGCCCACTCTAAGGCATCAATTCCTGTATCATTTCTCCCTCCATGAGTAAAAATATGCCATTTCTCTTCACTAACTCTTTTTGCATCAATCGCCACCACGATACACTGCGAACCAAAACGCTTTGCACCCTCTTCTATAAAACTTGGGTTTTTAATCGCTGCAGAATTTATACTCACCTTATCACAACCAACATTCAATAAATTATAAATGTCCGAAAGCTGTCGTATCCCTCCTCCTACAGTAAGTGGGATAAAAACCTCTTGGGCTACCCTTTTGACCACATCCACAATGGTATCTCTACCTTCATGGCTTGCTCCGATATCTAAAAAAGTGATCTCATCTGCACCTTCTTGGTTATAACGCTTAGCGACCTCTACAGGATCACCTGCATCACGTAAACCGACGAAATTCACCCCTTTAACCACCCGACCATCATTTACATCAAGACAAGGGATAATACGTTTTGCAAAATAATCCATAATCAGCCATCTTTCGTTTAAAATTATGATAAAATTATACCAAA
>JBEAQM010000014.1:0-6949 GCA_041163845.1 Pseudomonadota bacterium
AGAGAGAATAGAAACAAAAAGCGAATTACCTAAAAATCATAACAAGAACGGAATAACACCATGAATATCACAGAAAAAAACAAAAATCTAACCCTAAACATCGGCGAAGTGAATACTTTAGAAGTAAATCGTGAGAGTGACTATGGACTCTTTCTTGGCACAAAGGATGGGGAAGAGGTGTTGCTTCCTAATGCTTATGTCGTAACCGATGAGATGCCAGTAGGTGCTTTGATCGATGTGTTTGTCTATACAGACAGTGAAGATCGTCCTGTCGCTACGACAAATATCCCAGATAAGATCCTTGGAGAGTATGGGTATTTTACGGTCGTGGATTATAAATCGTATGGGGCATTTGTAAACTGGGGGTTACCTAAAGATCTTTTTGTCCCACTTTCACAACAAAAAGAGTATTTTCATATAGGCAAAAAATATATTTTACGTATTTGTTTAGACGAACAAACAGGGCGTTTGTATGGGACACAAAAGATAGGAAAATATTTTAACCGCGAAATGACAGGGTTGCATCAAAATAAAGTATTTGAAGCGATCGTGATAGCCAAAACACCATTGGGATATAAGGTCGTTGCAGACAACCAATATGAAGGGATGCTTTTTTCCAATGAAATCTTTGAGCCTATAGAGATCGGTGAACGTAAAACGGTTTATATCAAAACTGTACGACAAGATGGGAAGCTAGACCTTTCATTGCAACCTATAGGTAAAACATTGAAACTTGAAAGCGCTGAAGAGATAGTGATACAAAAACTCAAAGAGGTTGAAGGCAAATTGCTTTTTACTTACAAAAGTGATGCAGAAGCGATCCAAGAGAGGTTTGGGATGAGTAAGAAGCTCTTTAAAAGTACTTTGACCACATTACTTGAAAAAGAGAAAATAAAGCTTTTGGAAGATGGGATTGTTTTAGTATCAAGGTGAGATATATGTTACGGATGATCTTATTTTGTATTTTCTCTTTATCGTTGTATGCTAAACCTTTTAAAGTTGCAACATATAATGTAGAAAATCTTTTTGATGCATCTTCACAAGGTACCGAGTATGAATCGTATATCCCTGGAAAACATCATTGGGATAAAAAGATGGTTCAGACAAAACTCAACCATACAGCAGAAGTTATTTGTGATTTAAACGCAGATGTTATCGGGCTTCAAGAGATAGAAAATAGTACTATTTTTGGGCAGCTTCAAAGACGCTTAGCAGAGGTAGGGTGTTCTTATCGATATAGTGCAATGACCCATAGTCAAAAGAGTGCTATTCAAGTGGGATTATTGTCACGCTATCCCATCGAGAAGGTCGATGAACTCAAAGTGGGTAATGGTATAAAAGGGACGCGAAACATCTTGGAAGTACAAGTGAAAATAGAAAATCATCCACTGATCTTCTTTGTGAATCATTGGAAATCAAGAGCTTATGATGGGTATGAAAGCAAGCGTATTGTTTACGCAAAAAGGTTGCAATCACGGATATCAAAGATGCCTCAGGGGACAGAATATATCATTATAGGGGATTTGAATAGTGATTATAATGTTTATGCAACATTAGAAAAGAAGATTAATGATACCGATGGAAAAACAGCACTCAACGATGTGCTTCGAACAAAAGTAGGCAAACAGCTTGTGACGGAAAATGATATAGTAGGTGGACCTAGTGGGGTACATTATATGTTATGGCAAGAGTTACCTTTAACAGAGCGTTGGAGTATGAAGTATTATGGTAAAACATCAACGGCAGATCAGATAATCCTTCCAAGTACTCTTTTTGATGGACAAGGTATCGAGTATCAGAATAACTCTTTTGCTGTATTTAAACCTTCTTATCTTTTTTTAAAACAAGGTACGATAAATCGATGGCAGTATATTAAAAACAAACATCTAGGCAAAGGGTATTCTGATCATTTACCTATCTATGCTTACTTTGATACAACACCTTATAAAGCGGCACCCAAAATAGCGCCTAAAGTCAGTACAATAGAGGAACTTTATACGACCGATATATTGTCACAAGATGTCATGCTTCAAGATGTCATAGTGGTTTTAAAAAGGGGAAAGCATGCTCTGATAAAACAGCGTAAACAAGGCAGAGGTATTTTTCTCTTTGGATGTGCTGGAGATCTTCAAGAGGGGCAAAAATATGATTTGAGGGTGGCAGGAATAACGACCTATCATGGATTAAAAGAGATTACCATTTTGGCGAATATAGAAGAAAAAGGTGAAGTTAATGCTTCGGAGTATAAGGTCAAATCAGACGATTTTTCCGAGAGATGGATGCGACAAAATGAGGTCGTTGGGGGGCTTGTTGGCTTTTATAAAAACGATCATTTTTATTGGAATGGAAACGTGTTGCCTTTGTATTTCAAAAAGAAAAAGATTGCCCCGCCCAATGGTAGTCATCTAAAGATAGACTATGCTCATGTAGGTTATTATAAGAAGTTACAACTTGTAGTGTATGATAAAAAAGATTTTACGATAGTGGAGTAGTGTATGGAATATTATAGTTGGATTTTAGCCTTTCATGTGATGAGTTTTGTGTCGTGGATGGCAATGTTGTTTTATCTTCCAAGATTGTTTATATATCATCGTGAAAATGCTGATACTAAGGCTTTTACAGATGTGGTAGAGGTGCAAGAGTTTAAACTTTTTAAATATATTGGTGTACCTGCTATGTGGGCGACTATTTTAAGTGGAGCGACGATGCTTACTTTAAATTCGGCTATTTTTTCAAGTGGGGGATGGATGCATGCAAAATTGTTTTTTTTGGTATTGCTCATCGGATACCATATCTCTTTAGAGCGTATTCGTAAGATCATGATCCTCAACCCACACTATAAAACAAGCAAATACCTCAGAGTGTATAATGAGATTCCTACGCTATTAATGATAGCGATTGTTATCATGGTAGTCGTTAAACCTTTTTAATTGATGAGATTGTGCTATAATCAGCTATATTTTCATCCAAGGAGAACCATATGGAATTACCACAAATTTCGCTACCTAAAATAGATTTACCGTTTGATATACCGGTGCTATTGCATCCTCCAATTGACCATTTTTTGATCGCTTTACCTGTCGTGGTATTGTTGATAGAAGTGATTAATGTATTGCTCAAAAGAAGAGTATTAAGTGGTCTCTCTTTGTTTTTGATCATTCTGAGTGTCTTTGCCGCTTTAGGTGCGTATTTGACAGGTGTGACAGATGGAAGTGAAGCGGCTCCTTTACTAGGTGATGAGGCTAAAAAAGAGTTGCTTGAGCATAAACTTTTAGGGACTTATTTAATGTTGTTCTCTGGGGTGCTATTGTTGTTTAAAGTTATCTCTATGTTCTCTTCAAAAGCGATCTATAAAGTCGTTTATATAGCACTTTTAATTGTGTTTGTAGCAGGCTTATTCAAGCAAGGTGAAGAGGGTGGAGAGCTTGTGTATGAGTATGGATTGAATGTAGAGCATGTGAAAGATTTAGACGATAGAGTGTATGAGTTAGAAGAAGCACTTGAAGAGGCTAAGAGTGCAACTGTAGTCCAAGAAGCACAAACGCAACCTTCCCAAACAGATGCAAATCAAACAGCACAACCGCAAACACCACAGAAAGTTCAAGATACACCTAAACCACTAGAGTTTGATGAGGTACTTGAAAACGAAGCCAAGGAACCTCAGATCGCTACACACTAAGTATAAAAGTTATGTTATGATCCCCCATCTCCTGCAGATGAATAGGGGATCTCATAACGCTCTTCACTCTGTGTGGTTTTGAGATACGAGAGGTAATGTGCCATTTTTTTGGTTTGGTTTTCATCTAGTGCTTTAGCAAAAGAGATCATGACAGAACCAAAAGCAGAGCGCGTTTTCCCTTGTTGTAAATTTTGAAGTCTTTTAAGGAGCACTTCTTCTCTTATCCCTTGCAGTCTTGGTGCATCTGCCATACCTTCACCATACATCCCATGGCATCCATTGCAACCATTTTGAAGGTAAAGCATTTCCATTTCATCGGTTTTGGCATAAGTGATTTGGGCTATCAATACGATACTAAAAAGAAATTTTTTATAAGTCATAGTGTCATTGTAACCAAAAAAGATGAATGTAATAGGCTAGTAAATCACCTTTGACAAATAAAGCCCATTTCCAGATGCAAGTGCGGTGGTATGTTGTCTCTTGCAGCTTAATTGTTCTTCAAGGTGTTGTATATTCATAGTGTTTTGAGCACAACGCATTGCTGCATCGACCATCATTCTAACTTGCGAACGCAAAAATCCATTTGCTTCAAAATAGATCATGTGATACCCTCTATAGGTCCGATAGGATGTACGGTAAATGTTTCGAATGGTGGTATGGTTTTGTGAACCTGTTTTATGAAAAAATTTAAAATCGTGCTTCCCTTCAAATAGATGAAGCGCTTTTAACAACATAGCTGGATCGAAGTTTTCATAATGTGAAACATACGACTGTTCAAATACCGACGGTTTGGTAGTTTTGAAAAGGTAACGATATACTCTTTTTTTTGCATGAAATCTTGCATGAAAATCATCTTCTGTTGGAGATATATGTTTAAAAGAGATATCTATGAGCTTTTGATTGAGACGATGTGTGAGCTTTTGTAGGTCTATCCAAAAAGGAGGAAGATCAAAGTGAATCACTTGTCCTGTAGCATGAACACCACTATCTGTTCGTCCACTTCCAACGATTTGGGTCTGAATTTGTAAAGAATGAAGGGCATTCTCGATCGCTGTGGTAATAGTGTTTGAGGTAGAGTTTTGGCGTTGGAATCCTTGATAGTGGCTTCCATCGTAACTTATGACAGCTTTGACACGCATTTAAAAATAGCGTCCTACTTTTTTGTTGAAAAGCCATTTACTAACAATTCCAATAAGCAATACTACGACCAATAAACTCATAGGATTTCCCCATTTTTCTAAAGAAGATGCGGTAAGGTAGAAAAAAAGTGTACTAAGAAAAATCACCACAAAAGAACGATTGGGTTGATAGCGAGGGTTGATCATGGTAAAGGCTGAAATGAGATAGATAGATAAAAGAGGAATCAAACTAACCAATATAAAAAAGAGTAACCGTTGATCTCTTTGATTTTTAAGCCAAGTATTGTTTTGTTTAAACCAGTAAGTGATCACATCTTCAAAATTAAATATACGTTTAGAGGAAGCATTAAAGACCTCTAAAGAGCCATAAATCGCTTGTTGTAAAGTCTTTGTTGTATAGGTGTAGCCATAACCTTTATTTAAAAGTAAAGAGCTTGTATTGTTTTTATTTTGCAATTGACCTGTTTCGGCGGAGAAAAATTGTTCATTATTTTTGTCTGTACGGTTGTAGATAACAATTTTACCTAACCTATTGTCTTCTTTTTCTTTCACGTAAATATAATAAGGACCAAATTTTTGTCCTAGTTCTCCAGGGATGATATTAATTTTTGCATCTGCAAATTTTTGTTGTCTAAAAGATTCGTAAAACTGTTTACTCAGTGGCATTGCAACGATAGAAACACTAGCCAATAATAAAGAAAAAAGTGTACCTAAAAGCAGTAAGCTTTTGAGTACTTTTTTCGATCTTAATCCGAGGGCATAAAGTGCTATCAGTTCATTAGACTGTGAAAGTTGAACAAGTGTATTAGATAAAGCAGCCACAAATGAAAGGGGTAAACTGTAAAAGATGATATTGGGTAGAGAATAGCTATAAAGTAGCATGAGTTCACCAAATGTCATTTGTATTCTTGAAGTAAGGGATGCAATTTTGACAATAAAAAGCAAAGAGACAATGAAAAAAAATGGTAAAAAGATGGTCAAAAAAGACTTCGTAAAATTAGATGCGATAAATCCACGAACATTAACCATAAATGATCTCTCCTAAAAGTTGTGTTGTTTGATCGTCATACAGATACACGATCAATGTAGCCAACGCTAAAAATGGGATAAAAGGTACCCCTCTTTGTCTCCATACTAAAGCGGGGAATATCGCTAGAATAGCAGCCAAAAATAGCGCAGCAAAAAAATGAGGAAAACCAAGTAAAGCACCCATCGTTCCAGCCACGATTACATCAGCACTACCCATCGCTTCTTTTTTTGCAAGTACAGAAGAGAATTTTCCTATAAGGTAAAGTGTTAAAGAAGCGATCAATCCATCTAATACACTATAGATAAAATGGGGTTGAATTAATCCAAATGTCAGGGCTGCGATATTGATACTATCAGGGACAGCCATATATTTAAAATCGATCATGACAAGGGCAAGTAGTCCACAAAACGATGCTGCTGTAAACGGGAAATACCATACAAGTCCTATTTTAAGATAAAGCAAAAGAAACATTACGGCAGTTAAAAATTCGATAAGAGGGTATTGTAAAGCTATTTTCGTCTGACAAAAATAACATTTTCCTCTTAGAATTGCCCATGAAAAAAGGGGTATATTCTGCCACCATTTAAGTGTATGGCGACAATATTGGCATTGGGATGCAGGAAAAATAATACTCTCTCCTTGCGGAATACGATAAATCACTACATTCAAAAATGAACCTATGATGAGACCCAATAAAAAAATCATTAACGCGATGAAAAAAGTCTCTTGTGTCATCATATAGCACCAAAACGTCTATCTCTTTGGAGATAGTTGATAAAAATTTCTTCTAATTCATTTGTGGTGAAATCAGGCCAAAGTGTAGGGGTGAAATAGAGTTCTGCATAGCTGATTTGCCATAATAGAAAGTTTGAGATTCGTTTTTCTCCACTGGTACGAATGAGTAAATCAATATCGCTATAAGGGGTTTGGAGGGCATGAGAAATATCCTCTTGGGTGAGCACTTTTTTACCACTGTCTATCAGGGTATTCACTGCATGGGTGATCTCAGAGCGCCCACCATAATTAAGTGCCAAAACAAAAGTAAGATTGTCATTGTCTTGGGTGAGTGCTTGGGTTTGTTTGATTCTGTTTTGTAATTTT
>JBEAQM010000015.1:0-9728 GCA_041163845.1 Pseudomonadota bacterium
TAAAGAGGTACTCAAACACACCCAAAACATAGAACTGTTAGGGATTTTCGATAAGCATATCACCCAAGGAACCCCGCTGTACGACATCAGTGAAATGGCGATTATGGGGGTCGTCGATGCACTCAAAAAATTACGATGGTTTTTTAAGGTTGCCGATGAGATGGTAGAGCTGGCCGCACACGCAGATAAAGTACTCCTCATGGATTCGTCAGGATTTAACCTCCCCTTGGCAAAAAAGCTCAAAACACGGTATCCAGACAAAGAGATCATCTATTATATCCTCCCTCAAGTCTGGGCGAGTAGAGCAAAACGGGTGAAAAAACTTGAAATGTATTGCGATAGGCTTTTAGGGATTCTCCCTTTTGAGATCGATTATTATACCGCTAAGGCACAATATGTAGGGCATCCGCTTTTAGATGAGATCACACTAGAAGAAAAGCGTATTCAGGAGAAAAACACTATCGCTTTTCTCCCAGGAAGCCGTAAAAGCGAGATCACACGCCTTATGCCTATCTTTAACGCATTACGTCAAGCATTGCCACAAATCAAGCCACTCCTTGTCATCCCACCCTCTTTTTCCGATGAGAAGATCAAAGCACTCTATGAGGGGTATGAATCGTTCCAGATCGTACGTGATACCCACACCGCACTGAAGCGTTCAGAATTCGCATTTATCTGTTCAGGGACAGCGACACTAGAAGCGGCACTCATAGGGACCCCTTTTGTGTTGGCTTATATCGCCAAGAAAGTAGACTTCTTCATCGGCACGAAACTTTTGGGGATTACACAAGTGGGACTCGCAAATATCATCCTCACCCACCACAACCAAACCACACTTCACGAAGAGATACTTCAAGAAAATGTCACGGTAGAGAATCTCCTTCATGCCTACCACCATACCGACAAAAAACAGTTTTTCCAAAAGGCAAAAGAACTCAAAAATTATCTCCAACATGGAAGCTCAAAAAATGTTGCCGATCTACTGATGAAAAATTTTTAAAAAATCAGCCAAATTTTCAATCATTCTTAATTGAACTAGATATAAAATTGCATCGGTTAAAAATTAATCACAGGAGTTAAAAATGAAAAAAATAGCACTATTTTTAATCGTAGCGTCAACAATGATCATGGCTGGTGGAGATATCCGTCCAGTAGGTGGAGATATGTCTCCAAACACAAATCAACCAGAAGTGGGTGGAATCTTTGGTGGTGGTTGTTCTTACAACCCTAACAACAAAGGTGCTGACATGATGTTCGTTCTTTTAATGTTAACAGCAGCAGCATACCCATTAAGAGGTAGACTTGTTGGTAAACGTTCATAATCTGAACTAAACCAAAATATCTTTTTTAGAGGCGGCAGAAATGTCGTCTCTTCTGCTATTTTACTTTTAGATAAACTAACATTATTTTAAATGATTGTTAGGTACGCTTCGACTCGCAAATAAAACAATTATAAAATATGTGCAGCATTTTATAAGGCTGCACATTTTATGCCACACTTTTCTCTAAAATCTATATCTTAATACATACAAAGCACACTAAGAGAAAATAGATTTCTGCAATATTTGAAATAGCCTAAAAAATTTTGTCATATTTGTATGTGAAGTGTCAGAAAAATAGTTTGGAGGTTCAGACTAGAGCATACGCTCCAGTCTTTATATGGTTTTAGTTGACTACTGGTACTTCTTCTTTCGTCGTATTTACAAATCCTGCACCATACACTGGTGTTTCATTAAGGAAATCATATCCTACATTAAGACCAACATTTTTGGCATTATACACTACTCCTGCCATAGCACCTAACTGACCTGTATTCTCACCAGAAAAATAGTAAATAACCCCAGCAGACGCTGCAGGTGCATTCTCCTTGCTTGTACTTACGACCTGTGCTGTTAAACCACAAGAACCACTAAAAGTACAGTTAAACCCCAATAAACCTGTTCCATGTGGACTATTTTCAGCATGGAGTGCTGTTGATAAGATAGCTAAAGTTGTGAAAGCTACGAAAGACTTTTTCATTTTTCCTCTTTATATTGATATGACACTATTTTATATTAAATTTTCTTTAAAATAGCAATGCTTGAACCCCATCTTTACGCCACTTCACATCAAATCTTTTTGCAACTTGATTTTTATCAACCCTGGTGCTCTTTTTGGCTCTGTCAAACCAACATACTTTAATCGCTCATTGGGTATCCTTCTGTCATACTACCAATCCAACTGATCCGTTTAATGCCCAAGAGGAGATGCTATGCTTGTACATATCTGTTGTTCTGTCGATAGCCATTACTTTCTTCAAAAACTCCAAAAAGATTATCCTACAGAAAAACTCACAGGTTTTTTCTATGATCCTAATATCCATCCCTATTCGGAGTATTATTTACGTCTTTTAGATGTCAAACGCAGCTGCAAAATGCTTGGTATTGAGCTGATTGAAGGTGAATACGATGTCGAAAATTGGCTAGAAGCAGTACGAGGATTAGAGCATGAACCCGAAAAAGGCTCACGTTGTAGTGTTTGTTTTGATCGACGGTTTGAAATCTCTGCGCAAAAAGCAGCCATGCTAGGGGAATCCTCTTTCACTTCTACCCTCTTAACGAGCCCTAAAAAATCGCTCAAACAACTCCAACATGCTGGAGATGCACTCGCTAAACGCGAAGGGATCACTTTTGTAGCTCCTGATTACAGAAAAAACGCTGGGACACAAGAGCAAAACATACTAGCCAAACAAGATGCCCTTTACAGACAAGACTATTGTGGCTGCATGTTCGGGCTGAATATCCAACGCGACCAACAACAAAAACTCACCGATGAGCTTTTTCTCCCCATCTCAAAACAAATTCAACCAGAATCGATCGAAGAGCGCATAGCCCTCTATGAAAAACGGTGGCAACTTGAAGAAGCACAAAAGCCTTACAAGATCATCAAACAACGCTTTTTAAACTGGCGAATACAAATGGGACTACTCCGTACCAAAAATGGCGTTATTCCAGCCCATTTTCTCCCCTATTCTACCCTTAAAGGGGAATACACCAGAGGGAAAATAGAACACCATATTGGACCGGTTTATTATATGAGCCGTGACGAAGTACGTTTCATCACTCTAGCACACTACAACACTCTAGCCGACACAAATTATAAGGACCTCAAGGGGCTTATTTTTACCCCTCCTTCTTTCGAAAAAGAAGTGGCATTGCGAACCAAATTAGGGATGGATATGTATGATCTTTCGGCTGTTTTGGTCGTGGAGCAGATCCCCACTTCCAAACTAGAGATCCTTTGCCAAAGTAAAACCTACAGCGATGTGAAAGAGACGCTTGTAGAATTATAAGAAGATACTATCAACCAGCTTTTACCAACCATTCGATAAAATTAGGCAATTTTTGAGAAAGGTTGCAGATGCTTTATAACGTCGTAGATATACAAAACATATTACCCCATAGATACCCATTTTTACTGGTAGATAGAATCACAGATCTTACCCCTGGTCAATACATCGAAGGGTATAAAAATGTCTCTATTTCAGAACCTGTCTTTCAAGGGCACTTTCCAGGGCACCCTATCTATCCTGGTGTGATGATCATCGAAGGTATGGCTCAAGCTGGTGGCGTCCTTGCATTTAAAAGCATGGATCAAGTAAGCCAAGAAGAGATCCAAAATAAAGTAGTCTATTTTATGAGTATCGACAACGCGAAATTCCGTTCACCTGTCACGCCGGGAGATCAGCTCGTGTATAAACTCAATGTGATCAAAAATAAAGGTGCAGTGTGGCAACTCGATGCCAAAGCGTATGTAGACGGAAACTTAGTGGCGCAAGCTGAACTTAAAGCAATGATCGTAGATAAGTAGGATAACCATTATGTCAACCATTCATCCCTCTGCAGTGATAGAAGACGGTGCGGTATTAGGTGAAAATGTAACCGTAGGACCTTTTGTGTATATTGGGTCTCAAGTAACCATAGGCGACCACACCACCATAGGAGCAAATGCCGTTATCGAAGGGCGTACAACTATAGGTAAAAACAATCGTATTTTCCCCCATGCAGCAGTCGGTACGATCCCGCAAGATTTGAAATTCCATGGTGAAGATGTAGAGTTGATCATCGGTGACAATAACACCATCCGAGAATTTACCCTCCTTAATCCTGGTACAGAAGGTGGTGGATCTATCACTAAAATCGGCAATGGCAACCTCCTCATGGGATACGTCCACCTTGGGCATGATGTGATCATCGGAAACCACTGTATCTTAGCCAATGGTGCAACACTTGCAGGACATGTCGAGCTTGGGAACCATGTGGTCATAGGTGGCTTGACTCCAGTGCATCAGTTTGTCCATATCGGTGATTTTGCGATGATCGCAGGGGCAAGTGCCCTCTCCCAAGACATCCCACCATTTTGTCTGGCAGAAGGAAACCGTGCCACATTGCGCGGACTCAATCTCACTGGGCTTCGTAGAGGGATGGAACGTGAAGAGATCAATGCACTTAAAAAAGCTTACCGAATGTTATTTAACGAAGGTAATCCATTACAAGAGGTAGCAGAAAAACTTTTAAATGAAACCTCTTCTGAAAAAGTCAAACAACTTTGTGGTTTTATCCAAAACTCCAAAAGAGGTATCCCTTTTGAAAGAAACACCAACGAGGACAACGGATGACAAAAAAAGCATGTAGTTTTTGTGAAGCGACCGAAACCGCTGAAAACCCACTGATTGCAGGAGAGAATGTTTATATTTGTTCAAACTGCGTTATCTCTGCGTATAAAATACTTTTTGGCGAAGAGGAACAAGAGGAGTATGTGAATGATGTCCATACCCTCTATACCCCTAAAGAGATCAATACCATACTCGATGACTATGTCATAGGGCAAGAAAAAGCGAAAAAAACACTCTCAGTGGCAGTGTATAACCACTATAAACGTATCTTCAAAGACAATGTCGAAGATGAGACACAAATCGCAAAATCGAATGTCCTACTCATCGGACCGACTGGTTCAGGGAAAACACTTTTGGCACAAACCATCGCACGCTTCCTTAATGTACCCATCGCGATTGCCGATGCGACCAATCTCACAGAAGCTGGCTATGTCGGGGAGGATGTAGAAAATATTTTGACCAAACTTCTTATGGCGGCCGACCATGATGTACAGCGTGCAGAACAAGGGATCGTCTTTATCGATGAGATCGATAAAATCGCACGCATGGGTGAAAACCGCTCGATCACCAGAGATGTTTCAGGCGAAGGGGTGCAGCAGGCACTGCTTAAACTGATAGAAGGATCTGTGGTCAATATCCCACCAAAAGGGGGACGTAAACATCCAAACCAAGATTTCATCCAAATCGATACTTCCAACATACTCTTTATTTGTGGTGGTGCGTTCGATGGACTCAATGATATCCTCAAACGAAGATTGGGGTCCAATACCCTTGGTTTTGCTCAAGAAAAACGCTCTAAAAAAGAGGAAGAAAATCTTCTACATATGGTAGAAGTAGATGACCTTGTCTCTTATGGGCTTATCCCTGAGTTGATTGGTCGTCTTCATGTACTTGCTACACTCGGGGAGATCAGTAAAGAGGATATGGTCCGTATTTTGGTAGAGCCGAAAAATTCACTCATCAAACAATACCAAAAACTCTTTGAGATTGATGAGGTAAAACTCTCTTTTGAAGATGAGGCACTCTCTTATATCGCCCAAAAAGCGATCGAGAGAAAAACAGGGGCAAGAGGACTACGCTCTATACTCGAAGAGTTGCTCTTGGATATTATGTACGAACTCCCTGAACTAAGTGGTTATGAAGTCGTCATCACCCAAGAGGTAGTCCAATCCAATGGCAAACCATTATATATCAAAAATAAAAAATCTGCGTAAAAAGGAATAATTGCATTATGTTTAAAAAAGTATTAGGGATGTTTTCAAACGATCTAGCGATAGACTTAGGAACTGCAAACACATTGGTGTTGGTCAAAGGAGAAGGGATTAGCATCAATGAGCCTTCTGTCGTGGCTATCCAGTATGACAAACATGGACGACAGCAAATCCTAGCTGTCGGACAAGAAGCCAAAGAGATGGTAGGGAAAACACCTGGTAACATTAGGGCGATTCGTCCGATGAAAGATGGTGTCATCGCAGATTTTGAAGTGACAGAGATGATGATCCGTTATTTCATCGAAAAAGCACACAAAAGAAAAGGATTTTTCTCACCACGCGTGATTATCTGTGTCCCGTATGGATTGACACAAGTCGAAAGACGTGCCGTGAAAGATTCGGCTGAGAATGCAGGTGCACGTTATGTGTATCTGATAGAAGAGCCGATGGCTGCAGCAATCGGTGCTGGTATTCCAGTCAGAGATCCTAATGGAAATCTTGTCGTTGATATCGGTGGGGGGACCACTGAGATCGGTGTGACGTCTCTTGGGGGATTAGTGATCTCCAAATCAATTCGTGTCGCCGGAGACAACCTTGATCAAGCTATCGTCGATTATGTCAAGAAAAATTTCAACCTCCTCATCGGTGACCGTGTCGCAGAAGAATTAAAAATTAAAATCGGTACAGCGATCCCTCTAGAGGAAGAAGAAAGCACTATCGTAAGAGGTAGAGACCAAGTAGAGGGGAGTCTTACGTCTATCGAAATTACCTCTGAGCACATGAGAATGGCGATGAAAGATTCTCTTGAGGAGATCGCTGAAGCACTCAAAGATGTATTAGAGCAAACCCCGCCAGAGCTTGCAGGAGATATCGTAGAAAATGGTATCGTCCTTACAGGAGGAGGTGCTCTCATCCGTGGTTTAGATAAATACCTATCAGATATCGTGAAGCTTCCTGTGTATATTGCTGACGAACCTCTTCTTGCAGTCGCAAGAGGGACAGGGATCGCACTTGATGAGATAGATCTACTTCAACAAACAGCATATGAAGAGTAAATTACTCATTCTTATCCTACTGTTAACCCTTTTAACAGTAGTTTTTTCACAGAAAGATACCCGTGTGATTAACGCCCTACTTTCTGTGATCAACCCTATCAAACAAACCTATCAAACATTTGTCCATAACGTTCAAGATAAAAGCCAAAACTATATTTTTCAAAAAGAATCTATCAAAGCATTACGGAAAGAAAACCGTATTTTACGTACACGCTTACTCGAGCAAATCGATTATATTCATCAAGTGAAAAGGGTTTATGACGTATTTCCTTATTTGAGCCAAATACCTCTGGAAAACATCTCAATTACCGATACGATTTCTTATGTCAAACTCAATAGTTTTTCACAAATCATACTCACAAAACCAGACAATTTAGAAGAAGATAGACTCTATGGTCTGATACAAGGTGATGTGGTAGGTGGGATAGCCAAAATAGAAAATGCGCAACTCTACGGGCTTCTTACTTCAGATGAAAAATGCCGTTTTTCTGTTTTTATAGGCGAAGATAAGACTCCGGGGATTGCCATGGGATTGAAAGCCGATGAAATGATCGTCAAATTTATACCAAAATGGTCTAAGATGAAAACCGGTGACAAGGTGGTTACTTCTGGTCTTGATGGGATTTTCTTTTCCGATATCCCCGTGGGTATAGTGACAAAAATTGACGTGCAAAGCACCTACACTGTCGCCTATATTAAAACCTATAACGATATTTTTCATCCAGAAATTTTCTTCCTAGTCAATAATGCATCTCCTTATCTCAATAACAATGCCCAAATTAATGTCAAAAAGCTCCCAAACACTTCGGTAGAGACACCTTCAAGTGCTAAATTTGTCCTAGATCCGACCAAACATATTGACCAAACACAAGAAGATGTAGTAGAGCCTGAAACCCCTTTAGAGGGTGTAAAATCATTCAAAAAACCTTAAATTTTAAGGTTTTTTACCCCCACTTCATCCCCTGCTTAAGGGCTTTTTTCATCTTTTTTCTGTATAATCTTAAACTAAAACCCAAGGGTACGCTTCATGCCAAAACGCAACGACATTCATACTATTTTACTTATCGGTTCAGGACCTATCGTCATAGGGCAAGCTTGTGAATTTGACTATTCAGGGACCCAAGCAGCAAAAACACTTAAAGAGTTAGGCTATAGAGTCGTCCTGATCAACTCTAACCCAGCGACGATCATGACAGATCCAGAATTTGCAGACAGAACCTATATCGAACCTATCACAGAAGATATTATTGCCAAGATCATCAAACAAGAGAATGTTGATGCCATACTCCCCACGATGGGTGGACAAACCGCACTCAATGTCGCTATGAGTATGCACGAGAGAGGGATGCTCGAAGGGATAGAATTTCTTGGCGCAAACCCAGAAGCGATCAAAAAGGGGGAGGACAGACACCTTTTCAATGAAGCGATGATCAAGATTGGTATGGACCTGCCAAAAAGTGCAAACGCCTACACCGTCGATGAAGCGATGAAAGTAGCAAAGCAGATTGGCTTCCCTGTAATCAGTAGAGCCTCTTTTACCCTTGCTGGTGGTGGGTCTGGTGTCGCGTACAACATGGAAGAGTTTAAAGAGCTTGCCAAAGCAGGTATCGAAGCGAGTCCGATCAATGAGATCGAAATCATGGAATCGATGCTAGGATGGAAAGAGTATGAGATGGAAGTGATCCGTGACAGAGAAGACAACTGCATCATCGTCTGTTCTATCGAAAACTTCGATCCTATGGGTGTCCATACGGGAGACTCTATCACTGTTGCACCTGCACTGACACTGACAGACAAAGAGTATCAAAATATGAGGGATGCCTCATTTAAGATCCTGCGCGAGATCGGTGTCGATACTGGTGGATCGAATGTACAGTTCTCTATCAACCCAGAGACAGGGCGTATGATCGTTATCGAGATGAACCCAAGGGTGAGCCGCTCTTCTGCTTTGGCTTCTAAAGCTACGGGATACCCTATCGCAAAAGTCGCTACCCTATTGGCTGTAGGATATACACTTGATGAGATCACTAACGACATTACAGGAACCCCTGCAAGCTTTGAACCGGTGATCGATTATGTGGTCACGAAGATCCCTCGATTTACATTTGAAAAATTCCCTAATGCTAACTCTACCTTAACGACAAGTATGAAGTCTGTGGGAGAAGTGATGGCGATAGGAAGAACGTTTAAAGAGTCATTCCAAAAAGCACTCTGTTCACTCGAGACAGGACTCACAGGATTTAAATCGATCGACTGCGACGAAGAGACACTCCTCCGTGAGATCAGAAGACCCAATGCGGACCGTATGCTCTATGTGTACGAAGGGTTCAAGCGTGGCATGAGCGTCGAAGCGATTTTTGAGCTTTGCAAGATCGATCCATGGTTCTTGTACCAATTTGAAGAGATGGTCCAAACCCAAAACGGCATGGATATCGCTATGCTAAACAATGCAGACCAATTAAGGGTGGCTAAAACAGAAGGGTTTAGTGATGCAATGATCGCTGAAATCATCAACAAAAAAGAGGGACTTACCCTTACTGAAAATGACATTTACACTGCCAGAGAGAAACAAGGTGTGGTACTAGAGTATAATGAAGTCGATACATGTGCAGCCGAGTTTAAAGCCCTCACCCCGTACCTCTACTCGACGACCAATATCACGAAACTTCCTGCACAAGAAAAAGCAAAAAGCACAGACAAAAAAGTACTTGTAATCGGTGGCGGTCCAAACCGTATCGGGCAAGGGATCGAGTTTGACTACTGTTGTGTACATGCTGCATTTGCTCTTGAAGATATGGGGATCAAATC
>JBEAQM010000016.1:0-4697 GCA_041163845.1 Pseudomonadota bacterium
CTCTCTCGCGTATCTCCAAAAATGGAAAACAAGATCAAGGGGTTGCGCTTGATATTTTGCTAGAGTATTTTACCGATGCTTCTTATTTTTTAGAAGCGCGAAGTGGGTATCGTATCATCGCCCTTGATGGTATCACAAACCCACAAAATTTGGGGATGATTATACGTTCTTGTGCCGCAGGAAATATCGATGCGATTTTACTCCCTACTCAACGTGCTGCCCAGATTTCACCTTTGGTAATCAAGGCAAGTGTAGGAACACTTTTTAAAATGCCTATCATTAAAACCACAAATCTATTAGAAACACTTCATTTATTTCAACATAAAGGGGCTAGTCTCTATACGCTTACTGCAAATGCTGCACAAAGTTACAAAGATGAAAGCTATGGTGAAAAAACGATTTTTGTATTAGGTAATGAGAGCGAAGGGGTTAGTAAAAAGATAGAAGAGATTTGTGATCAAAGCATCTCTATCCCTATGCAAAGAGGTGTAGAGTCGCTCAATGTTGCTGTGACCGCATCACTTTTGGCTTTTTTATAATTTATCGGATATTTAAGAAATTTTTTGTGCTGATCTCATCCCAGGGAAGATTGAGTTTCCAAAATGCTTCATAGCTATCTAAAGTACGTTTGAAATCTTCACTTTTGGCACTTTCTGCTTCGAGCACCTCTTTGAGGGCTATTTTCGCTGCTTCGATGATCTCTTTAGGAAACGATTTTATCTGTATGTTGGGGTCTAGATTTTGAAATGCTTTGGCATTTTCATAACGGAACTCTTGGAGCATATTACTCGTCATCTCTTCGCTTGCAGCAGTGATAATGGCTTGGTGTTCTGGGCTTAGCTTTTCCCATCGTGTTTTGTTAAATGTAATCTCCAAAATCGAACCAGGTTCATGCCAGCCAGTGTAGTAATAAGGTGCGACTTTCGAAAAACCCATCATATTGTCTAAGGCAGGTCCGACCCATTCTGTCGCATCGATGGTCCCACGTTCTAGAGCAGTGTAGATCTCTCCTGCTGCTAAGAGTACTGGATTGACCCCCAGTTTTTGCATCACCTCACCCCCTAACCCTGGTATACGCATTTTAAGCCCTTTGAGGTCCTCAAGTGAAGTGATCTCTTTTTTGAACCATCCTCCCATTTGAGGACCTGTGGTGCCTCCGATGAGTGGATAGAGATTGAACTTCCCATACATTTCTCTCCACAGTGCATACCCGCCACCAAACTTCAGCCAAGTGATCATCTCTTCACTCACAAATCCAAGAGGCATCCCTCCAAAGATCGAAAAAGCGCTATTTTTCCCCTTCCAGTAGTAAACACCAGAATGAAATGCGTCGATCTGTGCAGCAGAAGTAGCATCAAACACTTGTAGGGCAGGGACTAAAATATTTTTAGGATAGACTTTGATCTCTAGTGTGCCACCACTAAGTTGGGCACAACGCTGTGCAAAACGGTCTACACCCGTCCCCATAATAGGAAAGTGCGCCGGCCAAGAAGTTGCAAGTTTGAGGGTGACTTTTTTGCCACGAAGGGAGGTATGTTTGGTCTCTTTAGTATCCTCTGCTTCTTTATGGCAACCACCTAGTGCTAATGCGGTAGCACCCAGTGCTGTACTTGCGATGAAATCTCTTCTTTTCATGATAGGTAAATCCTTTGATTAATCGATTAAATAGTAACATAACTATGACTAAACAAGGATGAAAATGACGTGTCATATTTGCCATCACCCTACTGAGCTATTTCTTGATGAGAAGAGTGGGATCATTTATTATCGCTGCGATGGTTGTGGTGTTATATTTAAAGACCCTCAAGGGTACCAAGATTTAGATCAACAAAAGCAACGGTATGACCTCCATGATAATAGTGAGGATCATAGTGGTTATCAGGCTTATTTTCAACGTTTTTTAGAGGTTGTTTTACCGTGTGTTGGTGCGCCAGAATTGGCTTTAGATTTTGGTTGCGGTAGGAGCACGTTACTCGCATCGATGCTTGAAGCAAAAGGGATATCTTGTAGGTATTATGATCCTATTTATTTTCCAGATGTATCGTATAAAGAAACAAGATATGATCTTATCGTCTCCACTGAAGTATTCGAACATCTTCACCACCCAAGAGAGGTTTTTGAGCTATTGGTAGGGACTTTAAATGCCGGTGGATATCTCGCAATTCAAACACAGTTTTATCCGCAAGATATAGAAGTGTTTAAAAAATGGTATTATCATCAAGATGCTACCCATATTGTCTTTTTTACCCTAAAGACTTTTGAATGGTTAGCGAAGAGATTTAACTGTACATTGATCGCAGACAATCAAAAAAATATTGTCGTGATCCAAAAAAACTTAAAAGAGTGAATACTCTTCTTGAATCGTATTAAGGATCGTTTTATTGGCTTTGTAGATGAAAGCATAGTTAAAATGTATTGTTTTGAGCATTTCACGTACTTCGTCTTCATTTTCAAACCAGTGTGGATGGTCAATGCCAGGTATTTTCGTTTTTGGTGGCGTAAGGACGATACTTTTCACCCACATGTTGCTTCTTAGTACATACTCTCTGGCTTTAGTGATGTCTGAAATATTGTCTGTAAATATAGCGACTTTATCACTTTTGCTCGCTTGGGTACTTTTGAGCTTGCCGTCGATAAAGACAGGAATAAAGTGTTTGGTGTATTTGAGACGATCGATCGAGTAGGGGAGCTGTTCGTTATTACAGAAATCTATCACACGGAGTAGATACTCTAAATGAAATGGGATCAACTCTTTCTCTTGATAGACAAATCCACCCACCTTGAAAGTGGTTCTAAAGAGGGTATCAAAGACACTATACCCATCGACGTTTTTATTCAGCGTTGCAATATCTGGTTTAATGAGTTGCATTAACTCTTTATCGGTTCCTACAAAAAGTCCACTTTCAGAATTGAGTATTTGCTCAAATGCTTTTTTCCACTCATGTGAGATAAAAGTGATATTCGTTTTATGGACCAATATCATCTTTAAAAAAGTCATCTCATGCTCAGAAAGAAGGTAAAACTTTGCCTCTTTTTTAATGACCACATAGCGGATCAGTTTAAAAGCTGCGAGTTGAAGGTCAGAGACTTTGATCCACGCTATCTCATCATCATTTTTGATGATACTATCATTGTCGTAGACGATTGCATAAGCACCATTGATGATCGCTTGATCGATCTCTTCTTGATTGGAAGAGAAGAAAAGATCGCCATGCTCTACTTTGGAGTGGTACACAGTAGCAGATTCGATAGCTTGTACTTTAGGGGTGTTGGTCAGGGTTCCCTCTGTGAGGTTTAGTATATCTTCTATTTTCATTTTAGCCTATAGGTGTTCCAGCTGTTTTTGGTTTCTCAGGGCGTATCATACACAAACCATTTTCATCTTTAGCTGCAAGGAGCATCCCCTCACTTTTAAGTCCCATGAGTTTGGCTGGTTTGAGGTTTGCCACCACACATACTTGAGAGCCTAGCATATCTTCTGCACTATACCACTCTTTAATCCCAGCGACCACTTGTCTAGGTACTTCTTCGCCAAGATCGACTTGAAGCAAGAGAAGCTTACTGCTTTTTGGTACTTCTTCGGCTTGAACGACAGTACCTACTTTGAGTGAGGTTTGGAAAAATTGATCGATACCAATAAGGGCGATCCCTTCTTCTTTGGTTTCTGGTTTTTTGGCAGCTTGCTCTGGGGCTTTCGTGTCTGTAGGTTCTGCTTGCGCGAGTAATGGCTCTTCGATACGAGGGAAAAGCGGATCGATCTTCTCAAGTGTAAAGGTAGCAAGAAGTTCTTTGTGTTTAATCAAGCGTTGCCATGCATCGGTGCTGATTTCAAAGCCTAAGGCTTTGGAGATGGTTTCACACACTTTTGGCATCACTGGCGAGAGCATCACAGAGACTTTGGCAAGGATCGCTGCGATGAGACCATTGAGTGCCATGGCTTCTTCTTCTTTTCCGTCTTTCATCAATGTCCACGGTTGATACATATCGATCGCTTTATTGGCGACACTCAGTGGTCTCCAAAGCTCTTCAAGGTATCTATGGATCTGCATATCAAAGAGTAAAGGCTCTAGTCTTTCTAACGCTTCATGTACTTCATTGAGTTCATTCGGATAATAGTGTGCGACATGGGTTGATGCTATCTTACCTTCAAAATATTTCCCACTCATCCCTATAAGACGATTAAGAAGGTTTCCAAGATCATTTCCAAGATCAGAATTGATACGATCGATGAGGGCTTTTTGACTGAAGTCACCATCTCCGCCAAACGGCACTTCACGGAGCATAAAGTAACGGAAGTTCTCTAGTCCATACGCATCAGCGACTTCTTTAGGATTGACGACGTTCCCTTTGGATTTAGACATCTTCTCACCATCACGCGTCCACCATCCATGTGCTGCGATGTGCGTAGGCAGCGGAAGTCCTAAGCTCATTAAGAATGCTGGCCAGTAAATGGCATGAAAACGTAAAATATCTTTTCCTATAAGCTGCACCCTTGCAGGCCAGTAATTCATATTGGCTTCATCTGTACCATAGCCTAGTGCTGTGACATAGTTCATCAATGCATCAAGCCAGACATACATGACGTGTTTTGGATCATTCATATCTGCAGGAAGTTTTACACCCCAGTCAAAACTGGTACGTGTGATAGAGAGATCTTGTAATCCCCCTTCCACAAAACGGATGACTTCGTTTCTTTT
>JBEAQM010000017.1:0-4855 GCA_041163845.1 Pseudomonadota bacterium
AATAGAGCTAAAAATATTTTCTGTTCTTTTTCGTCAAGCCCTTTTTCTTTGAAAAACTCCTCTACGATGATCGGTGTTTGTGTGATCTTGACACGCTCTTCGATCCGTGTAGTTAGAAGAGTCAGCTTATTTTTGAGTCGTCCTATGCTCAAAGAGTTATCTGCAAAACCTTGTTTAAATGTAGCGATTTGATGCAGCAACGACACCATATCGAACTGATCTTGCAAATACTCCAAATGGTCTGTATAAGGTTTCACCTCTGGAAGGAAAATCTCTAAAGATCCCTCTTCCAAAAGACGCAACAAAGAGATACTTGGCATGACTGATGCGTTGATCAATTCGAGCTTGGAAACTTCATGTGCCTTCATTTGCCCGAAACTCACCTGAATGATCCATCCCAAATCTAAAATATTTTTCACCAACGAAAGCTTTTCTAGATGAAGATACCCCTCTTTGGAAAAATTCTCTTGAAGCATTTCTAAGACAGAAATTTCTTCTAGCCCTGCCACGTAACGTTTGCACATATACTGAATCAAACGCGCTTCTTCTTCATTGCACTTGAGGTGTTCAAAGATAGATGTTTTGGTTACATCGGTTGCTTCAATAAAATCAATTAAATATTTCAATAGTGTTCCCTGCTTATTTTGATAGGCATATAGCTTCTCTTAGGATTTAATACTCTGAGTATAACAAATATTTGCTATACTTTGAACCATGATGAAGCAACTGACCCGATTGAAAAATTTTTTCTACAAACCACTTTCTCTAGAACTTACGATCACATCAAACAATGGCTTTCACTTACGTCCAGCGGCACAATTTACCACTTTAGCCAAATCATCCGCCGCAAAGATTAAGGCACACGCAAAAGGCAAAAGTGTAGATGCTACAAATGTAACAGCACTTCTTTCTCTCTCTTTGGAAAAAGGGGAGACCTTTATAGTGACCATTCAAGGCAAAGATGCTTATAACATACGTGAAGCCTTACATCATCTTTTTCAAAATTTAATGAAAAATGACACCCAAATAGAAAAAATTCAAACCACTGCGGCGATCTATGAAGGGGAGACTCTCCAAGCAGAGAGTCTCACTAAAGGTGTGGCGATAGCCCCTATCTATCTTCCACAAACCCATCAAATCAAACATGAAAACCATCATAGTTTTGAAGAAGCATTATCCCTTAGTATAAAAGAGCTAGAGATTCTTGCTCAAAAAAGCCTCCAACCAGATATCTATCTGGCACAAAAAACACTTTTGTCCACATTAGGCAATACAAACAAATCATTTGAAACATTTCAAGCTGCCCTCATAGCCGCATCAGAAAAACTCACAGGGACTAAGCTTGAGACCAAACAACAAGACTATGCGGACCTGCTGCGACGTGTACAAAAAAATCTGGGCATCCAAACCATCACTACCTATCCTGAAAATCCTTTTATTTTAGTAGTGGATGATTTACTCCCTAGTGAAGTTGACACTTTACAACAAACCCCTATCGCTGGCGTGATCCTTACGAAAGGCTCTTTGTATTCACACGCGGCTATTTTACTCCGCGCTGCGAATATCCCTACCCTTAGTATCAATAGAGATTTTTCACCAAACACAACCGTGATACTTGACGCTTCATCAGGTGTCATTGTCACCCATCCCACATCCAACGATTTACACAACGCGCAACAAAAATTACAAAAAATCACCCTACAAGATCAAAAAAATGCCTCTAAACGTTTTGAAACTGCTATGACCAAAGAGGGAAAATCGATTCATGTTTTCGCCAACGTAGAGGATACAAAAAGTGCCCTATTAGCAAAACAAGAAGGTGCAGAGGGGATTGGATTGCTCCGAACTGAATTTCTCTTTACAGAAAAAAGCCCTTCACTAGCAATGCAACAAAACGCCTACGAAGAGATCTTTTCCCTTTTTGATGAAGTCACAATACGCACCCTTGACATAGGCGGAGATAAAGCATTACCCTATATCCAACTTCCCCACGAAAACAATCCATTTCTAGGGGTACGGGGTGTCCGCCTTTTGAGAACACATCCAGAGATCATACAGGCACAACTCCATGCGATGTTCCTTGCTGCGAAAACAAAATCTATCAAAATAATGTTCCCTATGATCAGCAACGTCGAAGAGTTTATCCAAGCCAAAGCCTTGGCACAAAATATTGCACAAAAACACGGAATTGATATTTCCCATCATCAATTTGGGATTATGGTTGAAGTCCCCTCGGTCCTATTTTTAATTCCTTCGTTTAACGAAGTTGTCGACTTTTATTCTATCGGAAGCAACGATCTTAGCCAATACCTTTTCGCCACAGAAAGAACCCACCCCACACTCAAGATAGATCCTCTCTCGCCAGTGATTTTCGATGCCATTGCAATGATCATGAAGCAAGCCACAAAACCGGTGAGTATTTGTGGTGAACTCGCAGCCAATACGCCAGCCATCTCCAAGCTGGTAAACTTAGGATTAACCACCCTAAGTGTCACCCCAAAAAGTGTACCCCAAACCAAAGAGGAAATACGACATGTTTAATCTACTACAACGCATTGGCAAAGCACTGATGACTCCTATCGCGGTACTTCCTGTTGCGGCACTATTACTGCGGTTGGGATTTGGAGATATTTTTGAGGGTCAAACCGCACTTGTGATGAAGAGTGCCGGCGATGCCGTATTTTCAAATCTTGATCTCATTTTCGGTATCGGTATCGCGTATGGATTAGCAAAAAATCATGATGGTGGTGCAGCCCTCTCTGGTGCGATAGGTGTGTTGATAGCAAAATCGGTCTACCTTACGATCGATGAAAAAGTCAATATGGGTGTTTTTGTAGGGATCATAATGGGGGTAATCGCCGGATCACTCTATAACCGTTTTCATACGATCAAGCTTCCTGAATTTTTAGGATTTTTTGGAGGGAAACGTTTTGTTCCTATCATCACATCACTCGCAGCGATTATGGTAGGGGTGTTGGCTGGATACTTTTGGCATTTTGCGCAACATGGTATCGATACTTTTTCTACTATGATCATCAATCTCAAGGAAGTTGGAACATTTATCTACGGAACACTCAACCGCCTATTGATACCGCTAGGATTACATCATATACTCAACTCTGTCTTTTGGTTTCAATTGGGTGAATATACTTACACAAAAGAAGGGATGACACTGATTGCCAATGGCGATTTGCACCGTTTTTTTGCAGGGGATCCTTCCGCTGGTACCTATATGGCAGGGTTTTATCCTGTGATGATGTTCGGTCTCCCTTCGATGGCATTGGCCATCTACCTTAATACCCCACAAAATGCTCGAAAACAAGCAGGTGCACTCTTAGCTGGTGTGGCATTTACCTCTTTTCTTACAGGCATTACAGAACCTTTAGAGTTTTTGTTTCTCTTTGCTGCCCCCTTACTATTTGGTCTTCATGCATTACTCACGGGGTTAGCACTTGCGACGGCACAGCTATTCAATATCCACGCAGGATTTGGATTCTCTGCTGGGTTTATCGATTATCTTATTAATTACAAATTAGCCCAAAAGCCATTACTTTTACTCCCTTTAGGGGTGGTGTTTGGGCTGCTCTATTTTTTCTCTAGCTATTACCTTATCAAGTTTTTCAAATTAGATATTTTTGCAGAGGCGACACAAGAGCGAACGACTCAAGCTACCAATGAAGCACTCACATTTATCGAAGCATTAGGAGGGAAAGAGAATATCATCCAGACCGATGCCTGCATCACGAGACTGCGTATGTCTGTGCAAGATAGTCGTACACTTTTAGATGAACCATTTTTGGCTTTAGGGGCAAAAGGGGTGATCCGCCCAGACAATCAATCGATACAAATTATCTTAGGGACCAAAGCAGAAAGTGTCGCCGAAGCGATCAAAGAAGCGCTTACTTCTTCGGGCTCTTAAGCACCAAAACAAAAATCACTAAAATGACCCCATACACAATATAATGGTAATAGTTATCCCCTGCTGGCATTAATGCACCTCCATAATGGTATCTTTGCTTTTCACAATGGTTGATTTTTTCTCTATCGTTTTGACATCACTCTCTTGGGTGATGATGATAGGGGTGATGATATCTTTTGCGTGGCTACGAATATACTCCAGATCGACCCGAATGATAGGATCGCCCGCTTTGACCTCATCCCCTTCTTGTGCCAAACGTTCAAACCCTTTTCCTTCAAGTGCGACCGTCTCAAGACCGATATGAACAAGCACTTCCAAATCTTTAGCGCTTTTGATACTATAGGCGTGATTGGTAGAAAATATTTTAGTGATCACCCCATCAATAGGGGCCCCAAACAGATCTGACATAGGGATAATCGCCACGCCATCCCCTACCATTTTTTGCGAAAATACTTCATCATTGACACTCTCTAAATCAACGACCTTCCCATCTACTGGTGCTTTAATCTCTCTTATTTTACGTTTTAAAAATCCAAACATACGTTACCTTTGATACTTTACTTCACCACCAACTATGGTCGATATAATACTAAACTTTTCATCAAACATCACCAAATCAGCATCATATCCCTGTTTGAGTTCCCCTTTTTGGAGCCCGAGTTTTTGTGCTGGTATTTTTGTCACACTATGGATGATATCCACAAATGGCATTGTCGTATGCACTTTCATATTAAAAAGGGCGTCATTCATTTTGAGTACAGAACCTGCTAAGGTTCCATCTTCAAGCAGTGCTTTCCCCTCTTTCACCTCCACATCTCTTCCGCCCAAATCATACCTGCCACACTTCATACACCCCGCACGCATCGCATCGGTAACGAGGATCAATTTCTCTTTTTTCATTTTTTGTGTCAATTCCAACGTTGAGGGGTGCGTATG
>JBEAQM010000018.1:0-2810 GCA_041163845.1 Pseudomonadota bacterium
AAAAAGAAGTGTATGTAGAAGAGTTGAATGAAGCAGAAGAGGGGTAATAGATATGAAAACAAAATTCGAAAAATTGTTTGCCAATGCTATGAGTGCAGAAGAGGCCAGAGCTTTTCTTATAGACCTTTATGAACAAGGGGAAACGGGAAGCCAGATCGCTGCTGCAGCTTCTGTGATGCGTGAACATTCGATTAAACTTGTATTGCCTCAACACATTAGAGAAAAAGCGATAGATATTGTCGGTACAGGTGGAGATAAGAGTGGTAGTTTCAATATTTCTACGACGGTATCACTTCTTTTGGCTTCTTTAGGCTGTGTGATCGCAAAACATGGAAACCGAAGTATCACTTCCCATTCAGGTTCCACTGATGTACTTGAAGCTTTGGGGATTAATCTTGATTTGACACTAGAAAATAAAATGAAGATGCTTGAAGAAACAGGCTTTTGTTTTTTCCCTGCGACAGACCATCACCCTGCGATGAAGCACATTATGCCTATACGTAAGTCTATAGACCATCGAACGATTTTTAATATTTTGGGTCCATTGACCAACCCAGCAGGCGCCGAAAAATATCTTATAGGGGTGTTTGATCCGAGTTTTGTGAAGCGTATGGCAGATGCTTTGGTGCAACTGGGTGCAAAACGCGCATGCGTGGTAAGTAGTTATGATGGGATGGATGAGATCTCTTTGGCAACACGTTCTTCTTTTGCTTATGTGGAGCATGATCGTATATTAGAAGGTGAGATTAATCCAGAGATGTTTGGGTTTACCTTGGCACCTAAAGAGGCTATTTTGGGTGGGGATGCAATCCAAAACGGACAAATCACACGTGATATTTTTTCGGGCAAAGAGAGTGGGGCCAAGCGTGATATTGTCTTGTTAAATGCAGCATTTGCACTTTTTGTTGCAGGGAATGTGCGAGATATCGCTGAAGGGGTAGCGATGGCAAAAGAGGGACTTGAGAGTGGAAAAGCGAGTGAACACTTGAAGTATATCAGCACCTTGAGCCAATCACTCTCGAAGGGTTAATGTGACCAAAGAGATCATCGCTTCATTCGAAGAATTAGGTAAGGTAAGCACCTATCTAGAAGCACATCTTCCTTTACATGCCATTGTATTTTTGCGTGGTGATCTTGCCGCAGGTAAAACCACACTTGTCCAAGCTATAGCAAAACAAAAAGGGGTCCAAGGTGAAGTCACTTCTCCCACTTTTTCATTGCAGCAATGCTATGGTGATACCAATACAAATGTATTGTTTCATTATGATCTGTACCGTTTGGAAGATGATGATTTTATGGGGATAGGGCTTTTTGAGGAGTTTGAAAAAGAAGGATGGCATTTGGTCGAATGGGGTTCAGATAGACTCAAAGCTTTTTTCGAAGGGGTAGGGTATGCTGTGGTGATGATAGAGATAGAACCTGTTTCAAATGGAAGAAAGTATACAATACAACACTAAATGAGAAAATAGGATACGTTACGATGCATACCCTCGAAGCCAAAAACCTTGCAAAATCGATCAAGAAAACCAAAATCGTACATAATATTTCACTCGAAGTAAAAAGTAAAGAGATCGTTGGACTCTTAGGTCCTAATGGCGCAGGTAAAACCACTTCGTTTTATATGGTTTGCGGATTGACCGATGCGACCGAAGGGAAAGTTTTTTTAGATGGCAAGGATATCACGAATCTTCCTCTAAGTGCCAGAGCTCAGCTAGGTATAGGGTATTTGCCTCAAGAGTCAAGCATCTTCAAGGACTTGACAGTTGAAGAAAATTTGCTTATTGCAGCTGAAGCGATAGATCTTGAGAAAGAAAAGATATATCCACGGATTGAAAAACTGCTTGAAATTTTCAATATCGAACCAATACGTGCCCGTCAAGGAATCCGTCTGAGTGGTGGGGAGCGAAGAAGGGTTGAGATCGCAAGAGCATTGGTAGGTGAGCCTAAGTTTTTACTTTTAGATGAGCCTTTTGCGGGGGTTGATCCTATTGCTGTATTGGATATACAAAATATTATCAAACAATTGGTGCAGCTTGATATGGGTATTTTGATCACAGACCATAATGTACGTGAAACTTTAGGGGTTTGCGATAGGGCGTATGTGATGAGAAGTGGTGAGATGTTAGCGATGGGAACCAGTGCCCAGGTAGCCCAAGATGAAAATGTACGCAAACACTATTTAGGTGAACATTTCACCTTCTGATCCTCAATGAAACTTTCAGTTGTAAAAAAGCTTCTAGATCAAGAAGTAGAAGCAAGAAATTGTGCTACTGAACTCTCTTTTGAAAAACCAGATCCTCTGATGATTGCTTCTTTATTTCAAGATGAAACCATCGCGCTTATTTGTGCCCTTTTTGCCTATGGTAATGCGAGTAAAATCGTCCAGTTTTTGCAAAGTCTGGATTTTTCATTGTTAGAAGCAGAGGATGATAAGATTAAAAAAACATTCAGATCTTACTACTATCGTTTTCAAAAAAGTGAAGATATTAGTGCTCTTTTTATCGCGATGAAACGTTTAAAATCTGTATCGACTATTGAAGATATTTTTTATGAAGGGTACCGTAAAGAGGGGAATATTTTAGATGGTTTGTGGCACTTTATCAACCTAGTACAAGAGATTTATCCACATCAAAGTAGAGGATATAGATTTTTGATAGGGACGATACCTCAGAGCATACAAAATGCAGGGACATATAAGCGGTATATGATGTACTTGAGATGGATGGTGAGAAAAGATGCTTTGGATATGGGACTTTGGGGGAAAATAGCAACGAAAGATTTAGTGATGCCTTTAGATACACATACATTCC
>JBEAQM010000019.1:0-3148 GCA_041163845.1 Pseudomonadota bacterium
ATTTAACGATCCATATTGAGACTACAGGAGAAATTGAGATATCAATGATTGATAGATTAATCCCTCAACATGCAGGGGTCAAAAAGATCAATCTTGATCCATCCTCTTGTTAGAGTAAGCCCACCGCTTCTCTGACTTGTTCCATTTTTGTTTTTGCGATTGCCCTTGCTTTTTGCGCTCCCATGGCTAAGATATCATTGACTTCATCAAGATGCTCAAGGTAGTAAGCACGCTTTTCTCTGGCTTCACCCAATGCATCCCAGATAAGCTCTTTAAGATATTTTTTGAAATGACCATACCCCTCTTTACCACTTTTATAACGTGCTTGAAGTTCCTGTTTTTGTGTCTCATTTAAGAAAAGAGAAGCAAGTGCATAGATATTATCCCCTTCATATTCGAGTGGTTCTCCAAGAGGGGTTGAAGAGGAGACGATCTTGTTGCATCGTTGTTGTAGCGCTTTTTCATCCATAAAAAGATCGATGGCATTGTGATAACTCTTACTCATTTTTTGACCATCGATGCCAGGGATAGTCGCGACCTCTTCTTGGACAAGATGTTCAGGAAGGGTAAAAATCTCTCCATATTCATTGTTAAACTTGATCGCGATATCTCTTGTCATCTCTACATGTTGGATCTGATCTTTCCCTACAGGGACCTTTTGGGTATCAAGCATCAAAATATCCGCTGCCATTAGTACAGGATAAGAGAAAAGGGCATGGCTAGCAGGGATCCCTTTGGCGACTTTGTCTTTGTATGAGTGGGCCCGTTCGAGGAGTCCCATGGGTGTAAATTTGGAAAGAATCCAGTAAAGCTCAAGCACTTCTGGCATATCGCTTTGTACCCAAAAAGTGGTTTTTGCAGGATCGATACCTATCGAGAGATAATCGATCGCGGCATCGATGGTATATTGTTTGAGGGTGGCTGCATCTTGAGAGCTCGTAAGGGAGTGGTAGTTGGCGATAAACGTGAAAAGTTCATGCTCTTCTTGGAGTTCTACCATCGGCTTCATCGCCCCGAAGTAATTTCCTATGTGAAGTTTCCCTGAAGCTTGAATTCCTGTAAGTACGCGCATGATTTTGACCCTCAAATTTTTATATATGTGTGATTATAGCGAAGTAGTAATTGGGAATGGGTTATGCGTGTATTGGTTATGGGGAATAAATTAACTTATAAAGTATTATTGCGAGGGAATGTAAACTGGTTATCCATTGCGTGAGTAAGCGAACATTGCTTACTCATCTTCGTCGAACCGTTCTCCGCGTTTGCGGGTCACGATGTCCAAAGGTACCCCTTCGAAATCAAACTGACTGCGCAAAAAGTTTGCCAGATAACGGATATACGAAAAATGGATAAACTCAGGTCTATTACTAATCAGTGCGATTTTAGGCGGTTTTGTTTCGTACTGGGTTGCAAACTTGATTTTCACCACAGCACCATTGTGGCTTGGGACATGGTGTCTTCGCATCGCTTCACGTAGGGTATCGTTGAGTTTTGAAGTCGGGATACGTTGGGTATAGCGTTGGTAAATCTCTACCACTTTATCAAGGATTTTATTGACACGAAGCCCTGTTTTGGCAGAGATTGTAATAAAAGGTGCATAGTGCAAAAATTTGAGGTCATGGCGTATCTCTTCTTCCATCTCTTCGAAGGTTTTTTCGGCATGAATATCCCATTTGTTGACTACGATAAGGCAGGCAAGACGGTGTTTTTCGATAAGTCCTGCAACACGTTCATCCAGCTCACTAATCCCTGCAACTGCATCGATCATTAGTAAGACCAAGTTGGCTTTTTCGAGTAGTTCTGTGGTGCGATCAAGGGCATATTTTTCGATACCTACGATTTTGCTTCTTTTTCGGATACCCGCTGTATCGATAAATGTGATTTTGTACTCATTGTGTTGTATGGTCTCATCGACGGGATCTATCGTCGTCCCAGCGACATCTGAAACGATCGAACGCTCTTCATTTAACAAGGCATTGAGTAATGAGCTTTTGCCCGTATTGACACGTCCGATGATGGCGACTTTGATTTCATTATCAAAGGGCTCTTCTGGGACTTCATTGATATCACGAATTATTTCCGCAAAAGGGTCTATCTCCTCTTCGAGCTGGAGCCCTTCTTCCTCTTCTCTAGGGGGGATATAGTTTTCGAGCCAAGCATAAAAATTATTGAAGTAGCGATTATGGCTGACGGAGATAGGAAAAGTCGCTTCAGCACCAAATTCGAGGAATTCCCAGTATCGCTCTTCTTCTTTGTCATTGTCTATTTTATTCACCACTAGAGCGAGTGGTTTCCCCATTGCTTGAAGTTTGTAAAAAAGTTCTCTATCTTCCTCAGATGGTATGGTTTTACCATCTACCATGTAGACGATTATATCTGCCATTTTTGCTGCTTTGAGAGCGAACTGGGCTACTTTTGAAAAGAGTTCAGTCGAATAGTCTATCCCCCCTGTGTCTAGCACTTCAAAGTCGCGGTTTTGAGAAATGGTAACGATACGTTTTTTAATATCTCTTGTCGTTCCAGAGAGGTCAGCGGTGATGGCATCTCTTTGTCTAGCCAAACGGTTGAAGAGGGAACTTTTCCCTACATTGGGTCTACCAAGTATGGCTACTTTTTTTAATTTTTGCATTGATATATCTTTCGTAAGGGGGAGAGATCCCTTTTGTATTCTTGGTGCGCATTATAACATATTATATGAGGACTCTGTTTGGGTAGGGGTATCCTTCACTTTTAATAGATATAATGGCAAATAAATGATTCAGAGTAAGATTGATTAAGGGTGGCTTTGGCGTGAAATTAAATCAAACAGCATTTTATACCAAATTAGTGTCGATGCCAAATGGTGCGAGTGATGTGTGGTATAAACAAGAGCGTTATTTAGTGACGAAAGAGACTTTATTCGATGGAACTTTAATTAAGCTCTATGCCCAGAAACTCTCAAATAAAGATATCGTTAGCGGTAATTACTATCCCACCCTTAAAGGGGGGATGCTCAAACCATGCGAAATGTCAGAGGAAAAAGTGATCGATTTTGTATTGCATTGTCAAGAGGAGAGATCTTGAAAGGGTCGATAGATAAAGGGATTATTCTGATGCTATTGGCATCTTTTAGTTTCGCTATCATGGGTGGATTCGCAAAAATACTCAG
>JBEAQM010000020.1:0-13002 GCA_041163845.1 Pseudomonadota bacterium
GGGATTAACTTTTCTACCGAAGAACGTGCAATGGACTTGAGCATCATTACAACATTTGAGAGCAAAGAAGGATTAGATGCGTATGCCATCCATCCAGAACATCTTAATGTAGTCGATTTTATTAAAAGCGTTGTTGAGTATTCTAAGGTTGTGGATTATATTAAATAAAAATGAAACATAAAATAGAATCATTTGAAAATTTGGTAGAGGCATTTAGCTCTTTACCTACCATAGGTAAAAAAACAGCGATTCGCTTAGCCTATCATGCCGTGATGGTAGATGGTTTTGCGGCTATGAAGCTTGCACATGCACTTGAAACAGGTGTCAATACGATCCGGAGATGCTATAAATGTCATAATATGAGTGAAGATGAACTTTGTTCTGTATGTTCGGATCCTTATCGCGACACCACTAAGCTTTGTGTGGTGCAGAGTGCAAAAGATATATTAGTGATTGAAGAGAGTGGACAATTTAATGGGGTTTATTATGTTGTGACACAGATTGGTGATTTGGATGAAGCGCATCTTCATGCTGCTGTAGATGGAGTAGATGAAATGATTTTTGCATTTCCTCCAAGTATTGCTACAGATACAATGATACTTTACATCGAAGACAAGTTAAAAGGGAGTGATATCATTTTTACAAAAATTGCACAAGGGGTACCAACGGGCGTTGAATTGGAGAATATAGATATGATTTCACTCTCACGTGCTTTAGAAGCGAGAGTGAAAATATAGTGTTATTTTTTCTCTTGAAGTTTATTTAGCTCTGTTTCGATCATCGTTTTCATTTCAGGCATGTGCTGAAGCATCTTACTTTGTCCTATTTGTGCACTTGCCGCAGCAAGTTGAGGCATCAGTTGTACGGTTTTTTGTCCTAGTGGTGTTTGATAGAATTTATTAAGTTCTTTTAATTCTTCTGTTGTATAGTTCTTTGCATACAGAGCAGCGATATCACCACGTTGTGCTTCCCATCCCATATACTTCGTAAAAAAATCACGGATGAGTGGTTCTATTGATTTAAGTTGTGGATTTGCCTGAATTTGCATTTGCGTAATTCTTTCTATCATCCCCTCATAACTCTCTTTCATATTCATCGTCGCTAGAAGCGTATACGCTTCTGCATTTGCCATGTGAGCTTCGATAGTCGTCTTTTCTTCTGCTTGAAGCGAAAATGGTAACAAAAATGCTACAGTCATGAGTAGTGACTTTGATCGTTGTGTCATCATTATGTCCTTTTAAATGGTAATTTTAAATAATTATAACCTATAACACTTAATTCGATTCATGAATTATTCAATATCATAAATGGATGAAAAAAAATGTATCTATTGGTGATAACTTTTTTAGTTTGTGGTTGTTTGTGTTTTTTCTTCTATATAAGCTTGGACAAATTGTCTTACTTCAGCATAGACAAAAGAGTCTTTATAGGTATCTATTTTTCCACCACTTGCATTGGGGTGACCACCACCATTTCCTATCTCAGCTGCCATCTGTGAGACGTCCATTTTGTTATTGCTTCGTAAAGAGAAATTGCCCCTATAATTGATATCCATATAAAAGTCATAATCACTATTTTGTACCATACAAGCATTGCCAATAATTGAGGCATTGCCAATATTGTAACCTAGAATACCCTTATAGCCTCTATAGTGAATAGTAAGGCGTTGTTTCTCTTGGGTTAGTAAATTGGTGACATAGTATGAGACGAGATTGTCTTTGGTGTTGTCCTCTTGAGATTTGAAAAAAGCTTTTTTCATTTGATGAAGGTCGTTATCGAGTTGAATTGGAGCATTGATACTCTCTACTTTTTGTGCTGCATCATCGATCAAAGAGAGTTTAAATGCTCTATCTTCATTTGGAAATAATATACGGTTAATCTCTTTAGCGCCTGATATCATCCCTAACATGACTTTGCCATACTCAAATAATAGATCATCACTCAGCCAAATATCAATAGCATTAATCGCTTGGACGATTTTTTTATGTGTATCAGATGGGTCAAATGCATAATGTTGTTGTAGCCAATCATAAGTAATGCGTGTCGCACAACGTGTCGTATCAAGAGTATACCATGCAAAGCGTTCGGCAGCACTGGCACCTGTAGCATGATGGTCTAGTAATTGCAATTTTGCACCTATGCGAACCGCTTCGCTCTCGATCCAATTTCCCTCTTTGGTAGTGAGGTTAAGATCGGTAATTAAAATAAGTGGTTCTATGTCTTGGTGTACAAATTGATCTTGTTCGATTTTTTTAATGATTTCATTCAGTCTTGCGGTGACTTCTGGACCATAGTTTGCATTGTAGCATTCGATGGTAGAAAAACATTTTTGTGAAAGATATTGACATCCATAGCCATCTAAGTCTATGTGGGAGAGGTGATAGATATGTTGTTTCATTAAATTAAAGTATATCACCTAAGGTAAGATCGTTTAAGAAGTCATCAATTTTCGTTTGAAATTTCATAAGAAAAGGTGAAATAGCACAAGTTCCAATACTACCATTTGGGCAACTACCACTATAGCTGGTACAATCAAAAACAGTTGGCGATTTCCCTTCTGCTGCAAAAATAATATCATTCACACTAATCTGTGATACTTTTTTTGCTAAGATGAAACCTCCGTGAGCTCCTTTTCTTGACTCGAGAATCCCTTGCTTTGCGAGGCTTTGTAAAATTTTTGCCAAAAAGCTTTTAGGGATACACAATTCATTTGCCAGTTGTTCAGCACCGATTGGTATATCAGATTTTCGTATCACATCCAAAGAGAGCAGAGCATATTCACTTGCACGGGTTAATAGCATCATAAGACCTTCAATTTATAATTAGGAGTATTTTACTCTAATAAAATTAAAGTATAGATGTCATTTTTTATTCAATATCCTTCTAAGGTCATTATGGTATACTTCGGCTCCCAATATTATTTTGGAAATATTTATACCAATCAGGAGGTCATTATGGCTTTGGATCAGGCGAAAAAAGCAGAAATTATTGCAAAATACGCTAGAGGAAACGGCGATACAGGTTCTACAGAAGTACAAGTAGCTCTTATCACAGAGAGAATTATATATTTGACTGAGCACCTTCAAACAAATAAAAAAGATCACTCTTCAAGATTAGGTCTACTTAAATTAGTAGGTCAAAGAAGAAGATTAATGAGATATCTTAAAAATAAAGATCTTGCTAGATGGAACACTATCAAAACAGATCTTGGTATTAGAAACTAATTTAATACTTCTCTTTATCGATATCAGCCATAAAATTTATGGCTGATATCTTTTCCCCTATAATAATCATCTAATTTAATCTTTTATGTTACCTGCATGTAACCATTGCATACGACTATTTTTGCCTTATTTTTAAAGTTTAGTCATTTTAACTCAACTATGACTTGACAAAGATTGACTCAATGTTGTATAATTTTCGTAAGCATTCCAAAAAATGCAAGAAACAAAAGTGAAAACAAGGAGGACTTGATGCGTCAAGAGAACGAAAATCTCGAAACATCTCAAAATGAAGAGATGGCTCCAGAAGTACAAGAGGAACAAAATATAGAAAAAGATCCTCTTGAAGTAGCATTGGCTGAAGCAGCTGAATATAAAGATAAATATCTTAGAGCCCATGCAGATTTTGAAAATACTAAAAAACGTTTAGAGAAAGATAAAATGAATGCAGTCTCTTATGCGAATGAGAGTTTTGCAAAAGATCTTCTCGCTGTAATGGATTCTTTTGAAAATGCTTTGGCATCGATGCAAGGGAGTGATGAGAGCTCTGACGTTTTGCAAAAGATGAAAGAAGGAGTGACACTCACGTATGAGCAACTCAAAAAGATTTTAGAAAAAAATCATATTAAAGAGGTGGCTTGTGCAGGCGAGTTTGACCCAGAAGTACATCAAGCGATTATGCAAGTGGAGAGTGAAGATCATCAAACCGATGAGATCGTTCAAGTAATGCAAAAAGGGTATACGATTAAAGATCGTATCTTAAGACCAGCAATGGTTTCAACTTGTAAATAACAAAACAAATTCATATAAGGAAGAAAAGATGGCAAAAGTATTAGGAATAGACTTAGGTACAACAAACTCTGCTATGGCAGTGTATGAGAATGGTGAAGCAAAAATTATCGCGAATAAAGAAGGAAAAAACACAACACCTTCTATCGTAGCATTTACCGATAAAGGTGAAGTACTTGTGGGTGAATCAGCAAAAAGACAAGCGATTACAAACCCAGAAAAAACGATCTACTCTATTAAGAGAATTATGGGTCTGATGATGAGTGAAGAGAAAGCCAAAGAGGCACAAGGAAAACTCCCTTATCACATCGTAGATAGAGCGGGGGCATGTGCTATTGAAGTGGCAGGTAAAACATATACGCCGCAAGAAATTTCGGCAAAAGTACTTATGAAGATGAAAGAAGATGCTGAATCGTATCTTGGTGAAAAAATCACGGATGCCGTTATCACGGTCCCTGCGTACTTTAATGATGCACAAAGAAAAGCGACAAAAGAGGCTGGTACGATCGCAGGTTTGAATGTACTTAGAATCATTAATGAACCTACATCGGCAGCTTTGGCGTATGGACTTGATAAAAAAGCAGCAGAACAGATCGTCGTATATGATTTAGGTGGTGGAACATTTGACGTAACGGCACTTGAAACTGGTGATGGTGTGGTTGAGGTAATGTCGACTGGTGGGGATGCATTTCTTGGTGGAGACGATTTCGATAATAAAATCATCGATTTTGTAGCCAATGAATTCAAATCAGATACAGGGATCGACATCAAAGCAGATGTGATGGCACTTCAACGTGTCAAGGATGCTGCTGAAACAGCGAAAAAAGAGCTTTCAAGTTCTACTGAAACAGAGATTAATCTTCCGTTTATTACAGCAGATGCCTCTGGACCTAAACACTTAGTGACAAAAATCACTAGAGCAAAGTTTGAATCGTTGATTAGTGATTTGGTAGCAGGTACTATAAAAACAGTTGAAATGGTTCTTAAAGATGCAGGTTTGAGTAAAACAGATATTAATGAAATCGTTATGGTTGGTGGATCTACTAGAGTACCATTGGTGCAAGAAGAGATGAAAAAATTCTTTGGTAAAGAGCTCAATAAATCAGTAAACCCAGATGAGGTAGTAGCCCTTGGTGCTGCGATCCAGGGTGGGGTACTTGCTGGAGATGTGAAAGATGTCCTTCTTTTGGATGTGACACCTCTCTCTCTTGGTATCGAAACACTTGGTGGAATCACTACAAAAGTGATCGAAAAAGGGACTACTATTCCGGCGAAAAAATCACAAGTCTTCTCAACAGCAGATGACAACCAACCTGCAGTAAGTATTCATGTACTTCAAGGGGAAAGAGAGTTTTCAAAAGATAACAAATCTTTAGGTATGTTCGAACTAAGAGATATCCCTGCTGCACCACGTGGTGTCCCACAGATCGAAGTGACATTTGATATCGATGCAAATGGTATCTTGACGGTATCAGCACAAGATAAAGGTACAGGTAAATCGCAAGAGATCAAAATCACTGGTTCGTCAGGACTTTCTGATGAAGAGATAGAAAAAATGGTACAAGATGCTGAGGCACATAAAGCAGATGATGAGAAGCGTAAAGCAGTAGTCGATGCTAGAAACCAAGCAGACGCATTGGTACACCAAACGAAAAAATCGTTAGCTGATCTTGGAGAGAATTTCGATGCAACCGAAAAAGCCAATATTGAAACAGCGATTGCAGAATTAGAGACTGTACTCAAAGATGACAGTGCGACAAAAGAACAGATCGAAGAGAAAGTAAAGGCATTGACTGAAAAAAGCCATAAGCTTGCAGAAGCAATGTATGCCAAAGAACAAGGTGGAGCAAATCCTGAAGCAAAAAAAGCAGATGACGATGATGTCATCGATGCAGAGGTAGAATAATCTTACTGCCTTCTTTCTAAGAGGATTTCCCTCTTGGAAATTTTCTTCTATTTTCTTACTTTTTATTTTAGATTCATTTTTACAGATTCACTCACTCATGACTAATTCAAATTAGGTATAATAGCTCTATTACATCCAAGGAATACGTTATGGAAATCAAACAGTGTAATACACTTAAAGAAGCAAGAGATGCTATCGATACTGTCGATAGGGAGATCGTAGAATTGATCGCTAAGCGTAACGAGTACATTAAGCAGATCGCACATTTTAAAACAAGTATCGAAGAGATTAAAGCAGATGATAGAATCGCTGATGTCATCTCAAATGTAAGAGAGCAAGCGATTTCACTTAACCTTTCACCCAACCTTGTGACAGATCTTTATGTCAGAATGATCGACGAAATGGTGGAGAGTGAAATTTCTGAATTTAAGAATGCAAAGCGGTATTAATATCTTCGTTGGATTCGTTAAGGTTGTACCTTTACTCTTTTTTAGGCATATATAATGAAAATATTGTTGCTTGAAGATGATGTTATTTTGCAAGAAATCCTTGAAGAATTTCTCATAGAAAAAGGGTATGCCATCAAGAGTTTTTTTGATGGAGAAAAAGCACTAAACGCCATCCAGAAAGATCATTTTGATCTATTGCTTTTAGACATTAACGTCCCCACTATTAATGGATTTGAACTACTTGCATATCTTCGCCAAATAGGCAACCAGACACCTGTAGTCTACCTCACTTCACTTTCACAGATCGAATATTTGAAAAAAGGATTTGCTTTAGGGGCAGATGACTATCTGAAAAAACCATTTGATTTGGAAGAACTGAATACTAGGATAGAACATATTCAAAAAATGTATCATTTAGAAAAAGAGATTATCATTGATGGCATGAAATTTGTCCCCAAGGAACACCGTATTTTTATGAAAGAAGGTGTGGTCCAGATGCGACAAAGAGAGGCACAAGTATTGGAATATTTTATCCACCATCAAGGGAAGATCATCTCCTATGACGAGCTGGTAGAAAATATATGGGAAGATGGGAATATGCCTACGCATGCGACGATTCGGACGTATATTAAAAATCTCAGAAAGATGTTTGAAAAAGCGTATTTTGAAACCATTAAAGGAGAAGGGTATCGTTTTAACCTCATATGAGCGCAAATCGCTGTTTAATTTCCTGGCGGTTTATTTGACATCAGTATTTGTTTTATTGGCGATTATTGGATATTTGTTTTTCGAAAATGGACGTACTTCAATGCAAAATGCGATGAAGTTTGAGATGATGTATCAAGGGAGGATGCTCTCATCTTCCATCGTTATGAAAGCGATGCATGATGATTCTTCCGCAACCCTTTCTTCACGTAATGTATTTCTTCAGCAGTTACAAAGTGGACGGTTTCAAGCCGCCTATTTTGATCAAAATAAACAGATCATTTATTCTGAAATGAAAGATGCGCAGCTGATCAATCAAGACTTTGTTGTGAAACAAAAGCATGCTTATGCAATGGTCGAAGATAAAAGTAACCATTTGGGGGTACAATATATTGTCCTTAAAGAGGATGTGCTTTTTAATAGTTTAAATCAAATGCGCCTTAGAATTATCTGGTATTTACTCTTTTCATTTTTACTGATGGGGGGTGTGGGATATTTCCTGGGAAGACTTTTTTTAAGACCCGTTAGAGAGCAGATTGAAGCGTTAGATCGATTTATTTCAGATACGACACATGAGCTAAATACACCTATTTCAGCGATATTAATGACCATAGGATCACTCAAAGGTGTGGAAGAAAAAAAATTAAAAAGACTCGAAGCGAGTGCGAAAAGACTTGAAGTGATGTATAGTGCTTTAACCTATAGGCTCCAAGGGGAATGGGAAGCTCCAGAATGGATTTGTTTGACAGATATCATACAAGAGAGGGTAGAGTACGTAAAAGAGTTGATAGAGACAAAATATCTTACGTTACATTTAGATTTGGATCAAATCAATATTTGGATGGATAAACCCTCCTCGTTTCGTTTGATCGATAATTTACTCTCCAATGCTATTAAATATACCGATGTCGAAGATACAGTGACTATTCGGATTAAAAATAATGTTTTAGAAGTAGAAGATACAGGTATTGGGATAGCACAAGAGGCTAAAGAAGATATTTTCAAACGTTATCATAGGGCAAATAATGAACGGGGAGGATTTGGTATTGGGCTTGATATTGTCCTCTCTATTTGTAAGAGGTACGATATCATTTTAGAGGTAGACTCTACTGAAGGGAAGGGGAGTATATTTCGGTTGATATTCCCTCAGTATCGATAACTTACTCTACGTTTTCCATCAAAATTCCGATGATATCTGTCATGGTCAAAATACCATAAAGCTCATTGTTGTCTATGACTAAAAGACGTTTAATACTACTTTGAACCATCATTTTGGCTGCATACTTCATATTGAGTTTTGCTGAGACAGAGAGGGCAGGTGTGTTGGCAATATCGTATACGTTAAGTAGGTCGATATCACCATCTTCTGCAACGATGCTTTGCAAAATATTTTTAAAGGTTACGAGTCCATAAGCCCCTTCAGGCGAAGTTTTATCTACGATGACTGAACGGACTCTATGTTTTTTCATTAATCCAAGGGCATCTCTTACGGTTGCCATAGGCGAAATGATAATCAATTTTTCTCTTGGGGTCATTAAACTTTCTACTAACATATAGTTCTCCTTTATAGCATGCATTCTATTTCATGTTCAAATTTATGTAACTCTTTGGTATCTAAGCCTGCAACGTGACTCAGAGGAAGCGTAAAAGCCATCCCTGATTTCTCTGGATTATCTAGATCAAATTTCTTACGAAGGACACGCATCACATGCAAAGCCACTTTTCTAGGCAATACAAAAAGAAGGACAGAGACATTTTCTTCTAATGTCAAGCCAAAGAAAACTTTTTTCTCTTCCAGACCGATCGTTTTCCCATGAAGTATAGTTACTGATCCTGCTCCAGCTTCTTTTGCCGATTCGATAGCAGCCTCTTCGTCTTTATCTTCTATGATCGTAATCAATGCTGTGAATTTCATACGTTCTTCTCCTTTGGTTGATTCTTTTTATGTTGTGCGAAAATGCCGTATCCCATGACCGTTAACATCGGAAATAAAGAGGCAAATGCGATCAGTCCAAACCCATCGATTAGTGGATTTCTCCCTTCGATATTCTCTGCCAATCCTAACCCTAGCGCTGCCACCAAAGGGACAGTCACTGTCGAAGTGGTCACACCACCACTGTCGTAGGCAATTGGGACGATGTAGTTGGGTGCCAAATAGGTAAAAAGAATAACAAATATATATCCAAAAATGATGTAGTAATGTATCGGATCTCCACTAATGATCCGATAAGCCCCCAATGCGATACCGATCGCTACACCAAGTGCAACTACAATTCTAAGTATATTTTGTTTAATGTTCCCTTCACTAATCTCTTCTGCTTTGAGTGCTATCGCAAGTAGGGCAGGTTCTGCCATCGTTGTCGAAAAGCCTATTAAGAAAGCAAAGAGGTAGATAAGTAGATTATTTTTGAGTTCTGTGAGCTGATACGCGATCGTTTCACCGATAGGGAAAAGCCCTAATTCAAGCCCTACGATAAAGGCATAAAGTCCAAGAATCACCATAATGATTCCTATAGTGATCTTATGAAGGTGTGCGACAGGTTTTTTGATGATGAGATATTGAAAGAAGAAAATCACGATGAGTATAGGGGCGACATCTTTCACGACTGCTAAGATATCGAATAAAATTTGGATTGCAGAAAAAGTGTGTACGACCATTTGGGGTGTTTGAGTTTGGACGATCTGTGTCATTGCTGGAAGTGTTGTGCTTGTACTACCTAATGAATAGACAATAATTCCATAGATTTGTACAAATATCATCGGGGTAAGCGAAGCAAAGGCGATAAGCCCAAATCCATCGATGGCTGGATTGCGACCTTTAATACTCGATGAGAGTCCAATACCCAATGCAGCGACCAGTGGAACAGTGACTGTCGATGTAGTTACACCGCCACTGTCATAGGCTAATCCGATGATCTCTTTGGGTGCAAAAAAAGTGATGAAAACCACCAAGATATATCCACCGATGATATAGTAAGCGATAGGGTGACCGAGCAAAATACGCAATGTCCCCAGCCCGATAGCAAAACCTACAGAGAGTGCTACGGTAATACGAAGCCAAAAGGGATCGACCAATCCTTGCGAGATCACGGCAGCTTTTTCTGCGATAGCGATCAGTGCAGGTTCGGCGATTGTAGTTGAAAAACCTATCGTAAAAGCAAAAAGCAAAAGCCAAAATACAGAACCTTTTTTTGCAAAATCTATCGCTAATCCTTCTCCTACAGGGAAAATGCCTAGTTCAAGACCTCGGATAAAAAGTGCCAATCCAATGGCTACAATAGTTAATCCGGTGATAATAGAAAATAAGTTTTCTGGTATCGTTTGGATGATAACACCTTGAAATAACGCCACAACAATGATGATGGGAAGGAGATCTTTAAATGCATTTTTAAGATCACCATAAAAAATAGAGATACTTTTTGTCATTGGGTAATATTATATCTTTTTCGAGGTGATAAGGAGGATAATTCAAAACAAATTATCCTACAAATGGGATGAAGAGAGAGGATGGCGGTATTTGTTTAATTCCGCTGCAATTTCTGTAGCTGTTTTGACTTCCCCAAAACAGCTATGTGATGTGCAAAGGAGGAAATGGTCATTGGTATCATTTTTCCACAAAGTAAAAGGGTAGGGAAGTGTGTCTAAAAGTGGTATATTTTCTTTGAGTTTTTTCTCTTTGGCTTTGATGATAATATCATCTTGAAGATATCGTATCACCATCGCACTCATACGTGGAGAAGAGATAGGTTGGCGCATGATATCATATGAAGAAAATTCTAATGTTTTAAAGACAAATTTTTTATACACAGGATCGACTAAAGAAGAGAGTCCATGAAGCACCCAAAGGATCGTGGCTACTGCTGAAGGGTAAGAGGTGTCATATATATCTGCTTTTGTTTCGAATTCACCACGTGAAAATTTCCATTTGCCCGATTCATAATATTTTTCAATGGCTTGGTTGGCAAGTTTGGTTGCTGTAATGAGATACATTTCATCGAGTGTACTTTGATGTGCTTCAATGAGAAGATCGGCAAGATAAGCATAGTCTTCTAAAAATCCTTTAACATTAGGTGTTTTCCCGATGAGCGTTGAGTGATAAAGTTCGTTGTGGATATACATAGTTTCAAGTAAAGCATTAAGTGACCCAATTGCTTGCGGAAGATAGCGCTTTTCTATCCGGCTTGCTTGAAAAAGGGTCTTGATCATCATCGCATTCCACGAAAGGAGTATTTTTTGATCGATAAAAGGATAAGGCTTTTTATTTCTGAGAGTTTTTAGGGCATTGATTGCGTCTGCATAATAAGGAATATGGGTGTCGTTGAAATCTTCCAAATGGATGATAGTGTGCCCCTCAAAATTTCCTTGTGGAGTGATATGCAGTTTATCAAGGAGCAAGGGGTGTTCAGATGAAGGGATATTTGCCTGTGTAAAAGCATCTATCACTTCATCATAACGATAGATGAAGTATGTTCCCTCTCCCCCTTCACTATCTGCATCCGAAGCACTATAAAAGAGCCCATTTTTAGACATCTTTTCGATCATAAAATCGATTGTTTCAAAGGCAATAGAGCGAAAAAAATCATTTTTACTTACATGATAGGCTTTGAGGTAGACTTGAGCAATTAGGGCATTATCGTAGGTCATCTTTTCAAAGTGTGGAATGAGCCATGTATCGTCTGTAGAGTAGCGACAAAAACCACCATCTATGAGATCACGTAGTCCCCCCTTTGCCATTTGTGTAAGGGAAAAGAGTACCATATGGAGGAGATATTTGTCTTTGGTCAGAACAAAAAGATCTAACAGCAGATCCAGCAGTGAGGCTTGTGGAAATTTTGGTGCTTTATTGAAACCACCATTTTTCTCATCAAAAAGTTGTTTGGCTTGCGAAATGAACCTTTGGATGATACTCTCATCTAATTTGGTTGCTTGAATTCTTTGTTGTTGTGGATTGAGGAATTCAAGAATTTCATTGGCTTTTTCTGTCAGTACTTCTTTTTCATTCTTATATCTATCGGCAATTACCTCTAAAAGTGAACTAAAACTCATCATCCCATAGCGAGGTTCATCTGGGATATAGGTGGCTGTATAAAAAGGTTTAAGTTCTTGGGTGAGAAAAATAGAAGTCGGCCATCCACCTGGACGTTGGTTCATGAGGCGATAGACTTCTTGAAAATGTTTATCGATATCGGGACGTTCCTCTCTGTCTACTTTAACTGCAATAAAGTGTTGGTTTAATAGTTTTGCCGTTAGTTCATTTTGAAAAGATTCTTTCTCCATGACATGGCACCAATGACAAGAGCTATATCCAATCGAGAGGAAAATGGCTTTATTCTCTTGCTTTGCTTTAGTAAAAGCTTCTTCTCCCCATGGATACCAATCGACGGGATTTTCTGCGTGTTGCTGCAGGTAAGGTGAGTGTTCATTTTTTAGATGATTTGCCATTTTTACCCTTTAATCTCAAAAAATATGTAGTTTCTATTATTGAACTTTGGTTACTATTACGTATCGTGCTAGCCACATAGTACTATACAATAGTATAAAAGTTTAATATACAAAGAGCAATAATGGATCATTTAATCAAAAAAATACTTGTATATGGATTGATTCTCATCACATTTGCTTCAGCAGGGTTTGATAGTGCATTAAAAAAGCAAAAATTTTTATCGCCAGAAGAAGCATTTACTGTCGTCGCTACAGCAAAAGAGAGTATTATCGAGACCAAGATTACGATTGCAGAGCATATTCATATTTATGAAAATACGCTTCATTACAGGCTTTTAAGTCCTGCTTCGGTCGAATTAAATATCGTAAAACCAGAACCTAAAGAGATCGATGGCGATAAGGTGTATGAAAAAGAGCTAGTTGTCAATATCCCACTGCAAGAGATCGAATCTAAAATAGCAGGTGATTATAGCCTTGAGATCGAATTTCA
>JBEAQM010000021.1:0-3173 GCA_041163845.1 Pseudomonadota bacterium
GCTGTGATCAATTCAGGTGCAGCAGAGATCAATGCTACCGCTACCGCCCCTATAGAGAGTGGCAAACTATACATTTGAAGTGTATTGCTCATAAAGATCGCCAAAATCTCTGACAATACCCCAATCATAATAATAGACAAAATCAAAATAGTACTATGATACCACCCATTAATCACACCATGACTATCTTCTTCTTTGGGCTGAAGCAATACTTCTGTTTTGTATTCAAAAAAATATTTATGTGACGCCACTTGAATCCGTGTAAATGTCACATAAAGGAAGAAAAAAACCGCTACAGTGAACAACATGTATTGCTTAAGATGCGCCGTCTGTATAAAATGCGGTACAACCATAGAGATCCCAATGGCAACCAAAAGCATCGAAAGATACGAGTTCGAAGAATCAAGATTATAAGGCTGCTCTCCATGCTTAATCCCTCCGATAATCGCCGCCATTCCTAAAAGGGCATTGATATCAAGCATCACAGCAGAATAAATGGTATCTCTTGCCAACATGGGATTGTGCTCATGCACCATCATAATAGTGATAATAACTATCTCGACCAACACCGCAGAGAGAGTCAAGATCAACGTCCCATAAGGCTCCCCAAATTTTTCTGCCAACATCTCTGCATGATGTGCTACAGCCATTGCACTATAAATAATCACGAGAAAAAGAATACCTAATCCAAGGGTGTTTCCCAAGGTTGAAGATACAAGCGTATGCTCTACTGTATACATAGCGATATAAGCCATAATCGCGGCGAACAGGCTATACTCTTTTGAAATTTTTTTAATTAATTTCATGATTTGAGTATATCTTGAAAATTTTTACTAAGGTTCACTTTGAGTTTGTCTTCGGCTAGCATAAGACGTCCATCTCCGCTATGGTAGAGTGCCGTTAAACGCTTGATGAGCTTTGCTTTGTGTTTCTCTTTGGTGACATCATAGTATTTCAAAAATTTTTTTACCCCTACCCATTCATCGATTTCATTTTGAGTATCTGCGAGTACATCGATCGTTTCTCGATGCACTTTTTTATCCTCTAATTGATTCTTATAGAGGGTACGCATCTCATAAAATGCTTCTTTAAGAAGGTCTATCTCTCCACGTAATGTGGTTGATATTTGTTTGTTGGATTCTTTAAGATCGTTCACTGTTTCTTTTAACACACAGATCGTCTCATCTTTTGCTTTCAACAGCTCGTGATATTGAGCCATCGATTTATAGGATTCTTTAGAAGGTGGTGTTTTAGATGGATGAGAAGCGGGGGTTGGATTTTCGTTGTGCTGTTTTGACGAAGTTTCGTCTTTGCGCATTACAATATATAGTTTCCCCTCAACATTTTTTGTTGACAATATTTTTCGCTTGATTTTTGCATACACAGCTTGTCTTGAAATGCCAAACTCTTTTGCATATTCGGCTGGTTTCATCAACTTTTCCATACGTAACCCCATTTACAATTTTGTCAATGATAGCATAAATTGATATAAGGTTTACAAAATCAATCGTTCAATTTATTTTTGCGTACCATCAAGTACTGGAACAAAAAGACACTGTTCTATCGTCTCTGAGGTGATACGTCCATTTTTTTTGTAATACCGTGTAATCACATGATACGCTTCTGAAACCTCTATAGGAGCCACCAAAATTCCCCCCTCTGCCAATTGTTCAAACAGCACCTCTGGTATCTCTTTGGCGGTAGCAGAAAACAAGATACGCTCAAAAGGAGCATACTGTTTCCATCCCCTTTGTCCATCATCAAAACGGGTAATGATATTTTGCATCTCTAGCGATGCAAAACGTGATTTAGCCTCTTTTAAAAGCTCTGATATACGCTCTATAGTAAACACACGACGGCAAATTTTACTTAAAATGGCTGCTTGATATCCACTTCCACACCCTATCTCAAGTACAGAATCTACATTTTTAAGCTCTAAATGTTGCGTCATTTTTGCGACAGTCAATGGGGAAGAGATCCATTGGCTTGCTGCCAAGGGAAGCGCCTCTAGCTGGTAAGCAAGATGCTTAAATTGCGTAGGGACAAAGGTTTCTCTGTCTACGCAGAGAAATGCTTCTTTTACATGCGCTTCTAATGGAAAGTGTTTTTCGATCTCCGCAACAAGATTTTGTCGCTGTCTCGCCTTTATCATGCCTACTATACCTCAACCTAAAAGTTCAAAGATTCTATCCAAACTCTAGTTAAAAAGGCTTTTAAGCTTCTCCCATAGCCCTGGTTCTTCTATCCCTTTGTCTTGATTATCCATTTTGGTATAAAATTCACACCCTGTTTGACTCCCTGCTTGACACGCTTTTTCAAAAAAGCTTTTCTCTATCGCGCGATCTTTTTGTACCCCAAAACCACCGCGATACATAATCCCCACATTGATACAAGCATCTGCGCCACCAAAACCACACGCCTTCTCATAATACATTCGTGCCTGCACATCATCTTGCCTCACATCATGCCCATCTCTATAGATGGTCCCTAAAGCCTCACATGCATCTTTGATTTCTCTCTCACAAGAAGTTTCAAGATACCCAATGGCTGCGCGATAAAGTCCATCTTTATAATAATTATCCCCTAAAACATCGCAAGATTTCGCATGCCCATATTGACACGCTTTACGAAGATATTCCATCCCCTTATCTTTTTTCTCTTGGTCTTTACTATTTTCTTTAGAGGTCAATAAAACCCCCGCTTCATAACAACTATCCAAAACACCTGCTTTACATTGTTCGGACTGTATCTGTAGGGTATCGCCATACACACATAGTACACTAAGCATCATCCACCATATATTTTTTATATTCATTTTTACTCCATCACAATATAACGCCGTATTTTTTTGATTTCTCTAAAATCGATTGTCCCTTCGAGTGTATCAAGTGCATCATTCATCACCACCTCACCCATAGGAGATATAATAGCAGAAGATTTTGCCATATCCTCATCACTCGAATTTGAAACAATCACATAACATTGATTCATCACAGCAAGTGCCCGTGATAAAACTTCCAAATGTATTTTGCGCAATTTCCCCCATCGTGCGGGGATGATCACTACATCTGCACCCTCTACCTGTCTCCACAACTCTTTAAATCGTAATTCAAAACAAATAAGAAGTGCGTACTTGACACCCCCTATCTCAAATAGCTTGACTTTCTTCTTTT
>JBEAQM010000022.1:0-6099 GCA_041163845.1 Pseudomonadota bacterium
CAAAAAAATAGAATTAAACAAATTCACTTACCCAAAACTAATCCAATTTGGGTATAATCCACCTTAATATTTTCTGAGGATTTTCACTCAAACACCAAAGGTTTTTCATGGCACAAAAAGACAGCATGACACTGATAGAAACACTAATCCAATCTAAGAAAAAGGGCGATGTGGTTACACTCGAAAACATGGCAAAAGAGTTTACCAAGATCCCTACAGCCGCACAAGCCAAAAAGATCCATAAACTTGCCGAAGATGCTAAAGTAGAGATCGTTTCTGCGTCAGAACATGCCAAACTTGTCATCACCAAAGAGAAAAAGAAAAAAGAAGATGCCAGACAAAAATTGATCGAAGGGAATTGTGAAGATGAATTTGATCTTCACAAAGAAAAAGAGCTTCTTGAGTGGAGCCGTTCGGATAGCCCTGTACGTATGTATCTTAGAGAAATGGGTAAAATCCCCCTTTTGACCAAAGAAGAAGAAGTTGACCTCTCTAAACGTATCGAAGAGGGTGAAGATATCATCATCGATGCGATCTGTTCAGTCCCTTATCTTATAGGGTACATTCTCAACTATAAAGAGCCTTTACTCAATAGAGAAAGAAGGGTAAAAGAGCTTTTTAAAAGTTTTGAAGATGACAATGGCAAATCAGATGACGATGACGACAATGATGATGATAACGATGATGATAACGATAACGATGAAGAGACAAGCACACCAAAAGATGACAATAGATGCAAACAAGTCGTTGATAGCTTTAAAGTATTAGAAAAAGCCAAAAAAGAGTGGATGAAAGCGCGTGAAGATTTCGAAGCACTTCAAGCGACCAACGAAGAAGATCCTGTCAAAATTCTTTTTGAGCGATTAAAAATTGCATTTAAAAAAGAAGCATTGAAAGAGGCGTTACTTGATCTTGGACCAACTTCTAAACTAATCAATGAGCTTGTAAAAGCTATGGAAACGGCCCTTAGAAGTGATGATAGCTTTGAAAAAGAGCTTAAAAGACTTGAATACAAGCTTCCATTGTTTAACGATACACTCATAGCCAACCATAAAAAATTACTCAAAAACATCATCAAGATGGACAAAGAGGACATCATCGATGCAGTCCCTGAAACAACGATGGTGAGTACCTATGTGGAGATCAAAAAACTATTTGAGACCAGAGAGGCAAGTAAAGGCGGGTTTGATCTCTCTGAAGCAAAACTTCAAGAGATTTTAGGACAAATCCGACAAGGTAAAGAGAAGAGTGAAGCGGCAAAAACACGTATGGCAAAATCAAACCTTAGGTTGGTTGTTTCTATTGCAAAACGTTATACAAACAGAGGGCTTCCATTTCTTGACTTGATCCAAGAAGGAAATATCGGTCTAATGAAAGCGGTCGATAAATTTGAGTATGAAAAAGGGTATAAGTTTTCCACCTATGCGACATGGTGGATCCGTCAAGCGATCTCAAGAGCGATCGCAGATCAAGCCAGAACGATCCGTATCCCTATCCACATGATAGAGACGATCAACCGTATCAATAAGATCATCCGTAAACACCTCCAAGAGACAGGGAAAGAACCTGACCTAGAGACAATCGCACAAGAGGTGGGTCTCTCTGTAGACAAAGTGAAGAACGTCATTAAAATCACGAAAGAACCAGTGAGCCTTGAGACACCTGTAGGGGATGAAGATGATGGTAGATTCGGAGATTTCATCGAAGACAAAACGACACTTAGCCCAACCGATGTGGTACTTAAAGATGACCTCAATAGCCAAATTGATGATGTATTGGATCAACTCAATGAAAGAGAAAAAGCGGTGATTCGTATGCGTTTTGGTCTCTTGGAAGATGAAAGTGACAGAACGCTAGAAGAGATAGGAAAAGAGCTTAATGTCACACGTGAAAGAGTCAGACAGATCGAGTCATCTGCGATCAAAAAACTCAAGCATCCTAAAGTAGGACGCAAATTGAAAAACTATATCGAAGAGTAATCTTCACGCTATGTCTGAACCTAAGTTTTTCGCCCTAATAATAGGTACAGAGATTCTTAATCGACGTCGTTCAGACAAACACTTTGATTTTCTCTCACAAAAATTAGCCCAGAGCGGATATACCCTTTGTGGCTCTTTTATCATTGAAGATAATCCCGCTTTGATAGTACAGACGATTCAATTTATCGCCTCCCAAGAAAATCCTGTTCTTTTCTCATTTGGGGGTATCGGTTCGACTCCAGATGACTACACCCGAAAAGCCGCCGCTATTGCCCTTAGAGATGGTCAACTTGTCACCCATGAAGAGGCAAAAAAAATCATTATTAAGACCCTTGGCGAAGAGAGAGCTTACCCTTATTCTGTCCGTATGGCTGAGCTTCCTAAGGGGGCGACACTTTTAGAAAACCCTGTCAATAATATGCCCGCATTTGCGTTGGATGAACGATACTTTTTCATGCCAGGATTTCCGCAAATGAGCCACCCTATGGTAGAAAAAATACTCGATCAACTACTTCCAAACAAGAGGATCATCTATCGTCATACCCTCACGGCTGCGTGCAAAGAAAATCTCTTTATCCCGCTTACAGAAACGCTCCCTAAAGGGGTAGAATTTTCTTCTTTGCCTAAACTTCACGATGCCCAATGGCAAGTGGCAATCTCTATCGCTTCAGTAGATGAAAAACTGGCATTTGAAACATTCCAACAGTACCTCCACCTGCTCGAAGAAAAACAAATCGCTTATCAATTAATAGACGCCTAATCACCACTGTATGACATACCTCGAAACACTCAAACATCCTGTCGTTGCACGCCTCTCATTGATACAGTTTATCTCCTATTTTGGGACATGGTTTTCACAAGTGGCTATCTTTTCGATGATCGTCTCTTATGGGGCAAGTGAAATCATAATCGCTATCACCGCAGCCATGGCGATGCTTCCTGCCGTGGTCTTAGCACCCTTTATTGGAATCATTATCGATCGTATAGCGTTTAAAAAGCTCATGCTCACCCTTTTAGTGATAGAAATTTCGATGACATTGGGATTTATGTTTATCGATGGGTTATCGCAATTATGGATTTTGATGATTTTAATCTTTATTCGTTCTGCAGCTGCATCGATGCTTTTTTCTGCAGAGATGGCACTTTTTCCTAAACTAATCAAAGGAAATATGCTCAAAAATGCCAATGAGATTCATTCGATCATTTGGTCTGTCACCTATGCCAGTGGGATGGCTATAGGGGGATTGGTGACCAATTATTTAGGATATGATAGTGCCTTTATGATCGATGCTTTTCTCTATAGTGTTGCACTACTTCTACTCCTTGGGCTGAAACTCTCATGGGAGCAAGAGGCACATACACAATCCAATTGGAAGATGCTCAAAGATGGGTTTGATTATCTGGTAAAAAATAAAAAAATTCTCCATCTCATTTTGCTTCATGCCTCCATAGGGCTCACAAGTTTTGATGCACTCATCACACTCTTAGCAGACCTTCAGTACAAAACACTTCTTGCTGTACCGCTTGCCATTGGATGGATGAATGCCACAAGAGCTCTAGGATTGATGATAGGACCTTTTGTAATAGGGAAAATCATCTCTAAAGAAAACTTGCACTATTTGTTCATGATTCAAGGAGTTGCAATTATCTTTTGGGCTTTACTTGAGAGCAATTTTTATGTTGCACTTGTCGGACTTTTTGTGACAGGATTTTTCATTACGACCCTTTGGTCTTATACCTATTTGCTTTTACAAGAAGAGACCGATAAAGCTTATATGGGAAGGATCATCTCTTATAATGATATGTTCTTCATGCTCTCAAATGTCGTTACTGCACTTTATATAGGATATGCCTCCAAATGGGGTGTCTCTTTGTCATCAATCACTACAACGCTTGGGGTTGGATTTATCTTGACTGCACTTTATTATCGTTGGTTCAAAAAAGTTTATGTCATCTCCCACTAACCGAAAGGTCTGTTACCGTTGTTACAGACCCAAAACCTCTTGTTTTTGCAGTGCCATTACACCCATAGAGACCAACACACGATTTATCCTCTTGATGCACCCCAAAGAGTTTAAAAAAACGAAAAATGGCACGGGTCATTTCACCCATCTCTCTTTACCTAATTCTGAAATTTTTGTAGGGATTGACTTTACCCATGATAGGCGCATTCAACAAATCATCGATGATCCCAATCATATATGTTATGTGCTTTACCCCAGCTCAACCAGTATCAATCTCAACGAAAACCACCTCGATACACAAGGCAAAACCCTCATCCTATTTTTGATAGATTCAACGTGGCCATGCTCCAGAGCGATCTTAACTGCAAGCCCCAATATCGATGGGTTGCCTAAACTAAGCTTTACCCATACAGAAGTGTCAAAATTTACATTCAAGACCCAACCAAAAGCGTACTGTCTGAGTACAATAGAATCTACATTGATCGTATTAAAACTCTTAAACAAACACGGCATAGAAACGATTGAACCGAGCAAACTTGAACACTTTCTTCACCCTTTTGAAAAAATGGTTTCCTACCAACTCTCTTTCGTCTAAAATACTAAATCACCCACATTAAAATCGCTGAAGTAAAAAAAGATACCAAAATCCCATACCCCACAATCGCGGTACTAAGCCTAGGTGCAAGTCCAGCAAGCGATGCCATAGCCCCAGCCGTAATCATAGGTGCCATACCGGCTTCCATCACAGAAACGGTAGCTGCTAGATGTGTCCATCCTGCTACCCTCACCACACCCCATGCGATGAGAGGTGCGAACAAAAGTTTGATACCTAATGCCGTCATAAAAGGCTTCACTTCATGGTGAGGCAATCTGAATTGTAACTGCAATCCTACCGCTACAAGTGCGATAGGGACGATCGTATTTGCCAGAATTTGCAATACCTCTACGATCGCGGAAGGAAATGGTTTTCCTATCAAAAACAACGCTGAAAGCAAGGCGATAAATGGAGGAAAGGTTAGAATCTTTTTGGTGATGATCGCGCTATTGATCTGAGTACCCTGAGCATAATACGCTACCACAAAGATCCCATACGTGGCAAGTGCCAAAAATGTCCCCAACTGGTCATAAACCAAAATATAAGGGAGTGCCTCTTTTCCCAAATAAGCTTCTATGATAGGTATCCCTAAAAAAGAGGAATTTGTCAACACTGCTACGAGCATCAATGCACCCGTTACCTCTTTTGTAAAATGGAAGTATTTTGAGAGGATAAAGGTAATCAAAGCACTCATCCCCATGACAATCCATGAGACCATCACAGGGATCATCACATCCATCGAAACACTCAATCGCGGGATCTCTAAAAGGATCATCGCAGGGAGTGAAATATAAATCACAAATTGGTTTAAAGCAGCGGCACTATTCTCAGGGAAAAACTTCCCCCTCCCAAGGATATACCCTACACCTATGGCGAAGAAAATAAGCAAAAAATGTGCCATAATCGTTCTATCACAATAACGCGGTAATATAGGGATCGACATCATCCCGTATCACTTCTCGTACATTACGGGGTTTGCCATTTTCATTCACTACCACAAAGGTAAAAAGGGCTTGTGTCACGCTATATGATTCGTGGGTTTCGTTGCATTTGATTTGGACATCAACATCAACATCGATAGCGCTATTGCCTATGCGCTTAATCTCCGTATAGATAGTAAAAATAGCGCCATTGTACACTGGACGCAAAAAACTCATATGACTCACAGCCACTGTCACTGAAGGTGAGGTGACGATATCTTCGATAGCGATCGAGGCAGCTTGGTCCATCTTCCCCATCAACCAACCACCAAATACGGTACCCGCATGGTTTAAATTCGCAGGGAAAACACGCCCTTTTAATGCCACCATTTTCATCAACAGACCCTCTTTTTTAGCAATAATTTTACAGAAAATTAAGCATCTCTACAAGGGTGTTTCAATCCTTTAGCATAACAAGCATATACCTTTTCTGCGGGAATCCCTTTTTGATAAATCTTCAAAATCTCTCTTACAAAATCGATAGGATACTCGGTAGTAAATCCTTCGTCATTTTTATAATATTGCTCAAGCACTTTATACATCGCTTCATAAATCTCAGGATGATCATGTTTTAAACGCTC
>JBEAQM010000023.1:0-4182 GCA_041163845.1 Pseudomonadota bacterium
AAGTTCCTGAATTGCAACAAAAAACAATGCAATACCTTTATGATGATGGAGAGCTTCTTCAGTTTATGGATACGGAGACATTTGAGCAGATTGGTTTAACCCATGAACAAGTAGGGAAAGATACATTTGATTATATGATCGATGGTATGGAGGCAGAAGTCCTTTTCCATAACGGAAAAGCAATTTCTGTTGAAATTCCTCAAACAGTTGTTCTCAAGATCGTAGAGACACCACCGAATTTTAAAGGTGATTCACAAGGGGGTAAAAAACCGGCAACACTTGAAAGCGGTGCTGTAGTACAAGTCCCTTTCCACATCTTAGAAGGTGAGATGATCAAGGTCGATACGGTTGAAGGAAAATATTTAGAAAAAGCTAAATAATTCTTTCCGAAAGAACTAAAAATTTTTAGTTCTTTTGCCCCTTACTTAAACACCTTTTCACAATCTTTAATCATCGCGTCAGGTATCGTGGCAATTGTCATGAACTCAGACATCTGTAGTAATGGATACATATAAGCTAAATAGTATTTAGGGTCCATGATTTTTGCTTTACCATTTTCAATGAGTATAGGGTATGGTAGCATCGCGGCATTTTTTCGACCAATTCTTTTCGTAAATGTGTTTGTTTTTTTAGCCAGAGCCACACCTATCAGTGTCGCACCATTAGGAAGTGTTTGGGTAAAAAGTACATTATTATTGTTTTTAATTTTCTCTAAGAGGTTGTCCCCAGAGGCTATTTCAACCATATCATGATAATATGGCATACCATTCATGAATTGATATTTTGGTAACAGTTGGTATTTTAATGCATCTTTAGAGTTTTTGAGATCTGGGAATTGGGTAATGATTTTTGCCAATACTTTATGGGCTGCTTTTTCATCAAAATCATTTTGAAGGAATCCTTTTCCCACATAAAGTGGATTCATAATACTGAATGTTTTTTCTTGTGTGTCTACCAATGCACGCAGTGATGCAATAAACCCTTTATTGGGCTTATTTGACATTTTGAGAAGTGAGTCATCTGTAAAAATGATAGAAAAGAGTGTTTTTTTCTTATCGAGTGGGACAGAAGCAATGAGTGTAAAGCCTGCTGCTTTGAGTTTCTCCTCTACTGTATGAACATCCATAAATGCTCCACGCAAATAAGCAGAAATACGTCCTTCTGTCACTTCTCCAATACGTGTGTAGGTATTTTCTTTTACCTTTCTTTGATGGTCAAATCTATGTGGTATATAATTAGGTGGCACACGTTTAGAAAACTTGATACTTCTATCGAGAATTTCTTGATTTTCTTTTGATTCAAAAGCGACCGGTACTTTTGGTACTTTTGGGATACAAATTTCTATCTTACCATCTATGGTTTCAAAAAGTTGCATATTTTCCTGTTTGTCCTGGTTGGCTACTTTCAAAGAGGTTTTCTCTATGGTATCAGTATTTGTTGCAGTTTTACACATAAGGATAGGTTCTTCAAGCAAAGGATTCGTATTGGTTGTTTGTTGCATTCCAAATGCGGTAAGAATTTCAGGGATCTCAGTATCTAATTTTTGCGCCAGATTTACCCTTCTCTCATCGGTAATATTTAAAGTTGTTGTCCAGTTATCTAGCTTTAGCATCCCTAAAATAATCTTGTTTGAGCCCTTTTTGATATATGCATACATTGTACAAGGGGCAAAAAGACCTGCTTCTGGATGGGCATTTTCAGTATCGAACATATTGTATGAAAATTCTAAATGACAAAGAGAATAGGTCCAAAATGCATCATAATTTGCAAGAATCGTTGGAGCTGTATTTGTACTGTCTAAAAAATTATGAAAGCCTGCAATGAGATATTTTTTATTAATAAATGCCAGTTCTATGTCTTCTTGAAATGTATCGATAAAATCTTCTAGATTATCTGGTTTCTCAAATTCATATTCAAAATTGAGCATACTGACTTTAGGCAGTTTATTGTAGGTACGATATGATTTGGTATATTTGAGTCCTTGTTTTCTAAATTCATCTTCTACTTTTGTATCAAGAGGTTCGATAGACCTGATAAAGCTATTTCTGACTTTTTCATCCTTAATACCTATCATGTCTAATAAGGCTTGCGGAACAATATGCCCCACATGTGTAGTGTTCTCACTTAAAGTTTTGTAAATCAACATATTAAATGGAGCAGTTGCTGCTACACGAGGGTCAATGTTGAGTAAAGGTAAAATGGCTTTATCATTGACAACAGAAAGAAAGCTTAAAGTATCTAAAACCGTATTTCCAAATTTTTCCTCATATTGATCATTAATCCGATGGTGAGGATCGGTTACTTTATAATCAATGGATTTTAGTTCATCTTCGATAATCTTGTTATACGCTTTTTCGACATTCCCTTCTAATGTATATGTAACAGCCAATGCATTTTTTGGGACAGGAACCTCTTTTGGGGTCATCATAATATGCTCTTTTTGTTCAGTTGGACTAGTTGAATGATGTTGGGCAACATGTTCATCTTTGCGTAAAAGGGGATTTATATTTGGAACGGCAGTCATCCCAAATTGGGTTAGAATCTCTGGTATCTCTTGATCTAGTTGGGTTATCAATGCTAAACGATCTGGTGTTTTTATATGGAGTGTATCGGACCAATTATGAAGTCTAAACATACCCACTACAAGTTTATTTGTCCCTTTGCGTATATACATGTACATCGTACAAGGGGCAAAAAGACCTGCTTCTGGTCTGGACCCTTCCATATCGAACATATGCCAGGAAAATTTGAGGTGACATAAAGAGTAAGTCCAAAAAGCATCATAATCAGAGAGTACTTTTTCTGCTTCTTCATTTTCCATAAAATCATGATATCCAGCGATAAGATATCCTTTATTAATAAATGCTAACTCGATTTTATTTTGTAATGTTTCAATAAATTCATCCAAATCTTTAGGTGCATCAAAATCGTATTCAAAATTGATCATGGTTTGATTTGGTAGTTTATCGTATGGAAGGTAGCTTTTTGTCCCTTTAAATTTTTTTTCGACAGCAGCGTTCAGAGGAGTAAAAGAATCTGTAAATTTTTTTCTGATCTCTTTGTCGTCGATACCTAAAATATCGAGCATTACTTTTGGCATGAGGTGACCTACATGGGTAACATTTTCATCTAACATCTTATAAATAAGCATATTAAAAGGTGCAAATCCCGCTATCCTTGGATCGATATTTAGGAGTGGTAATATCATTTTATCGTTGATTACAGGCATGAAGCTAAGTACATCAATTTTGGTTGCTCCAAATTTGATTTTATATTGATCGTTGACTCTTTTATGTGGACCCGCAAGGTTAAAGTTGATCAGTTTGAGGTCTTTTTCTATAAACGTATGGTAGGTTTCATGAATATCACCATCAACTGTATAGAACACTGCTAAGGCATCGTCATGGGGTGAAGGGGTAGATGGATCATTTGAGGCAAACAGGAAAATCGGTAAGAATAGAGCAATATAGTGTATAAGATTTTTAATTTTCGTCACATGAATCCTTTTAAACAAAGTAGCTTTTAGAATAGCATATAATTAATAAGAAATGGAGCTAAACATTTAAAGATTCAGTGTAAAACAATCCAGAGGTTACATAACGTATAGAGGGTATATTAAGTAATTATATATGCTTATATTTTAGTATAAATAAATATAAAAATAGTATGATTCTTGCATAGCTAATGAGGTTTTATTTCTCTTGTATCTTTTTATTTTTCATATGCTGCAGATACTCTTCTTCTGTAATATTACTTTTGGTATCATCGATAGATTCGATTGCCTTTTTAGTATCATTAGCTAATGTTCTCGTCGTAGAAGTGATCGCCTTTGTAGTTGATTTTAAAGATTCTTTATCTGCTTCAATCACTGCATCACCAGCCTTTTTAGCTTGAGTAAGAATGGTATCGACAGAATCTTTTTGATCTTTTACTATATCATCGATTGGCTGCGTTGAGTTTTTTGATGTTGTTTGTAAAGATTCCACTGTATCAGTGGTGATTGTTTGTGTCGCATGATTGGCGTCTTTTGTGAGTGTTTTAAGAGAATCTTTTGAATCATTAGAAACACTCTGCATTGATTTTATAGCATCAGACGTGACATTTTTGGTACTGTTTTGAATTCCATTTGAGAAAGTGTCGCTAGAATCTTTGAAGTCATTTGTGGTATTTTTAAGTGCTTGA
>JBEAQM010000024.1:0-3119 GCA_041163845.1 Pseudomonadota bacterium
TAACGTCCTGCATGGTCAGTATGGTTGCAGATATTCTCGATGTCATAATCATCTAAAAACGCATAAGGACCATAGTCTATCGTCAATCCATGAATCGACATATTGTCTGTATTCATCACCCCATGGTTAAATCCTACCACCTGCCACTGTGCCATGAGCCGTGCTGTTTTACCCACTACTTCGGTAAAAAAGTGCAAATATTTATCTGGTTCATCCACCAAATGAGGATAACTCTCAGCGATCGCATAATCAGCAAGCGCTTCTAGCTCTTGGTGCATCTCTTGATAGTAAAAATACTCAAACGTCCCAAAACGCACCCATGAAGGAGAAACACGCAGTACGATCGCCCCTTTCTCCCAAGTTTCCCGGTAAACCTGATGTTCTGAACCGATCAATGCTAACGCTCTTGTAGTTTCGATACCCAATCCATGCATCGCTTCACTCATCAAATATTCACGAATCGAAGAGCGCAATACTGCACGACCATCCCCCGAACGAGAGTACTCTGTCTGCCCTGCCCCTTTGAGCTGAAGATGCCAGTCGTTGATCGTCCCTATGTTGATCGCTCTTCCATCTCCCAATCTAGGGACAAAATGTCCAAACTGATGTCCTGCATAACAAATCGCAAACGGATCGGCATCTTGAAATGTCGCACTTCCATTGACGATAGCAACCAATTTTTGACTCCCTAAGGCTTCTTTATCTATATCCAACAGCGATGCCACAGCTTCATTGGCATGGATCAAAAATGGATGTACCAATGGTGAAGGTTTCACTCTTGTGTAACACACATTTGGCAGTTTTAAATACGGATTGGTTACTTTTATCTCTTCTAATTTCATAACCGCATTCTACATGGGTCTGCTTTGAGACGACTTAAGAGAATTTAAGTATAATCTCACCAATAAATTAGTGCAAGGAAATAGTTATGGGTAGAGCGTTCGAATACCGTAAAGCAGCAAAAATGAAACGATGGGGAACCATGTCAAGGGTATTCCCAAAACTTGGTAAAACGATCACAATGGCAGCAAAAGAAGGAGGTTCTCCAGATCCTGACATGAACTCTAAGCTTCGTACAGCGATCCTTAATGCCAAAGCACAAAATATGCCAAAAGACAACATCGATGCAGCGATCAAAAGAGCGTTTGAAAAAAATGCCGCCGATTTCAAAGAGATCACCTATGATGTCAAAGCACCTCATGGCGTACAAATCATCGTAGAATGTGCTACAGACAACAACACCAGAACGGTAGCCAACGTCAAAGCGATCATCAATAAAAATGGTGGAGAGATGCTCACCTCTGGTTCATTAAGTTTCATGTTTGGTCGTAAATCGATCTTCACATTAGACAAAACCGCTGGGATGGATAGCGAAGAGTTAGAGCTTGATTTGATCGATTTTGGGTTAGAAGAGATTGAAGAAGATGTCGAACCACAAGAAAATGGTGAAGACAAAGCGATCATTAGAATTTATGGGGATTACACTTCATTTGGAGAGCTTAGCAAAGCACTAGAAGAAAGAGGGATAGAGCCTACCAAAGCAGTACTTGAGTATGTAGCCAATGCCCCTATAGATCTCAACGATGCGCAAATGGAAGAGGTAGATAAACTCATCGATAAACTCGAAGAGGATGATGACGTTCAACACGTTTACACAAATATCAATTAGTGATTAGTGATTAGTGATTAGTGATTAGTGAATTTTTCAAAAACTTTTCTTAAATAAAAGCCTACTTGCACTAACCCCTAAAACCTAATCCCTAACTCTCGTGTTGCTCCACGAAGGCTTCATAGTCCCCTTCAAAATCGGTCAAAGTACCATCTTCGTTAAGCTTGAGGATACGGTTTGCGAATGCATCGATCAACTCCCTATCGTGAGAAACACAGATGACCCCACCTGGATAATTATGCAATGCTTCACCCAATGCAACGATCGCTTCAAGGTCCAAGTGGTTGTTTGGTTCGTCCATCACTAAAAAATTTGATGCATCCATCATAATTTTTGAAAGCATTACACGGTGTTTTTCTCCACCAGAACATGCATTAACTCTCTTTTTTTGTTCTTCACCAGAAAAAAGCATACGCCCTAAAGTTTTTCGTATCTCATCGATATGCCACTTCGGGTCAAACCCTTGGATCCACTGTGGTAACTCTTCATCACCCGTGACTAAATCGGTAGTATTTTGAGGAAAATAACTATGGGTAATGGTCTGCCCCCAGTTAAAACTTCCACTATCTGCTTTAAGCTTATCCATGAGTATTTGAAGCAAAGTCGTTTTCCCTACACCATTGCCTCCGATCAAGGCGACTTTATCCCCTTTGTTAATCTTAAAAGAGATATTTTCCAACACTTTTTCATCTCCATAGCTCTTAGAGATCTCTTTGACTTCCAATACTTCATTTCCTATATCGCGATGTGCTTTGAAGAGGATCGAAGGATCACGTCTTGAAGAGAGCTTGATTTCGCTAATTTCGAGCTTATCAAGCTGTTTTTGACGGCTGGTTGCTTGTTTTGCTTTAGAAGCATTCGCGGAGAATCGGGCGATAAATTTTTCTAATTCATCTTTCTCTTTGAGGGCTTTATTGCGATCGGTTTCGGCTTGTTTTGCGATGAGATTTGCAGCGATATACCACTCATCATAATTCCCTGTAAACTCTCTAATGTTTTGAAAATCCAAATCCAAAATATGTGTCACCACCCCATTAAGGAAGTGTCTATCGTGAGAGATAACCAATAACGTCCCTTCATGGCGTTTGAGTTCATTCTCTAACCAACTGATCGTTTCCATATCTAGGTTGTTGGTCGGCTCATCCAGAAGCAATACATCTGGTTTAAGGAAGAGTACTTGTGCGAGAAGAATTTTAAACTTATCTCCCCCCGTAAGAGATGACATGAGTTCATTGTGTTCTGAAGCAGGAAATCCAAGTGCTTCAAGCAGTTTTTCTATTTTGACATCCGACTCATAGGTAGGGTCTTCGTCTGCACAGATCATCTCAAGCTCAGCCAAACGGTTGTTGACCGCATCACTCTCAAAGTCACCCTCCATGTAGAGTTTTTCTTTCTCTTTTTGTGCATCAAAAAGCTTTTTATTCCCATAAAGTACGGCATCTTTAAGGGT
>JBEAQM010000025.1:0-5721 GCA_041163845.1 Pseudomonadota bacterium
CGGAAAGAACACTCTATTCAGGATATGCTTTTGCACATATAGACCTGGATACTGATCTCTGGCATAAGATACAGTCTTTACCAAGAGTATCTAGATTTATCGGTGAACAAAAGACACCTACACCACTTTCAGAAGCGGATATTAAAAACATTTTGGACAAGATGGAGCAAAAAACTGCACCGAAGCCTAAAGTTGATTTTGAAGCGGGTGAAATGGTACGTATTATCGATGGTTCATTTGCAAACTTTACAGGTATGGTGGAAGAGTATGATCTCAACCATGGTACGTTAAAGTTAAATGTATCAATTTTTGGTCGAAATACACCGGTTGAAATCCTCTACACACAAGTAGAAAAAATTATTTAAGACGTAAGTCAAACTCAATAAAGGAAGAATAAGATGGCTAAAAAAATAACTGGAAAGTTCAAACTGATGATTCCAGCAGGATCAGCAAACCCATCACCACCAGTAGGTCCAGCATGTGGACAACGTGGTGTTAACATTATGGAATTTTGTAAAGCATTTAATGAAAGAACAAAAGATTCTATGGGATTTACTATCCCTGTAATCGTAACAGTTTATGCAGATAAAAGTTTTACATTTGAAACGAAGCAACCACCTGCGACTGACCTTATCAAAAAAGCAGCAGGGATTAAATCAGGTGCAGGTAATCCATTGCTTGACCAAGCAGGAACGATTACTAAAGCGAAACTTGATGAAATTATTGATCAAAAAATTGTTGATTTAAACACAAACGATAGAGAAATGGCAGCGAGAATTATCGCAGGTTCTTGTAGAAGTATGGGTGTTAAAATCGTAGACTAATTGTAAAAAATCAATACCACATACGAAAGATGTGGGAGCATAAAAAGCGGAGAAAAAAATGGCAAACAAACCAAGCAAAAGAAGAGAAGCACTACTCAAAGCAGTAGATACTACAAAAATATACAGTGTTGCAGAAGCAATGGCTACACTTAAAGACCTCAAATCAGCAAAGTTTGATGAGACTGTAGAGGTAGCATTGAATTTAAATGTTGACCCAAGACATGCTGACCAAATGATCAGAGGATCTGTTGTTCTTCCAAATGGAACAGGTAAGACAGTAAGGGTAGCTGTATTTGCGAAAGATGCAAAAGCAGATGAAGCAAAGGCAGCAGGTGCAGATATCGTTGGTACAGATGATTTGATCGAATCAATTCAAGCAGGAAATATCAATTTTGATATCGTAATTTCTACACCAGATATGATGGGTGTTTTAGGAAAAGTAGCAAGAGTACTTGGACCAAAAGGTCTTATGCCAAACCCTAAAACCGGTACAGTAACTATGGATGTAAAAAAAGCAGTTGAAAACGCTAAAGGTGGTCAAGTAAACTTTAGAGTTGACAAAAAAGGTAATATCCATGCTGGTATAGGAAAAGTGTCATTCTCAGAAGATAAAATCAAAGAGAATCTTAGAGCATTTGTTGAAACGATCAATAAAGCAAAACCAGCTTCTGCAAAAGGTAAATATATTAAAAATGGTGCAATTTCATTAACAATGAGCCCATCTATTACTTTAGATGCAGCAGAACTTATGGAAATTAAATAATTTTTTCTTTATCGACAGAATTCTGTCGATAAGAAGTCTTTTCATAAGACAGCTAATTGTAGTTGTCTTTTGAGGAAACTCAAACATCTTAGATCAGAGATAATAGGGGCGAAAGCTTAATTAATCAATCCCAAAAGGTTGATGACTCGAAAGGGACCCTTTTAGAGATCGGAAGGAGACGAATAGATGACAAGAACTAGAAAAGAAGAACTAGTTGCAGAGATGGCAGCAGAATTTAAAGATGCTGGTGCTATCGTGGTTTGTGATTACAAAGGTATGACAGTTGAAGGTCTTGAGACAGTAAGAAATTTTGCTAGAAATGAAGACGTGAAAGTCAAAGTTATCAAAAATAAATTGGCTCAAATTGCATTGAAAAATGCAGGATGTGAAGCGGTAGATTTGATTGATACAAACCTTGTAATCTGGGGTGAAGCACAAATTACAGCGTGTAAAATTGCTGATAAAGCTGCAATGCAATTCAAAGAACATTTTAGTATCAAAACTGGTTTGATCCAGGGTGAAGTAGCAAGTTTGGCAACAATCAATGCGATGGCTAAACTTCCTTCAAGAGATGAACTTCTCGGTATGCTTCTTAATGTTTGGAATGCGCCAGTACAAAACTTTACAATTGGTTTAAATGCTTTAGCAGCAAAAAAAGAAGCAGAAGCGTAATGTGGTGAGAGCCACAAAGGCTCTTTTGGTTTGAAACTGTTACAGTTTATAATAATTATTTAAAGGAATGAATTATGGCAACAACTAAAGAAGATGTAATTGAGTTTATCTCAAACATGTCAGTACTTGAGCTTTCTGAGCTTGTAAAAGAATTTGAAGAAAAATTTGGTGTTTCTGCACAAGCTACTGTAGTAGCAGGTGGAGCAGCAGCAGGTGGAGCAGCTGAAGCAGCAGAAGAGAAAACAGAATTTACTGTAGTACTTGCTAGCTCAGGTGACAAAAAAATCAACGTAATTAAAGTAGTAAGAGAATTAACTGGTCTTGGATTGAAAGAAGCAAAAGATGCAGTTGAAGGTGCTCCAACTACAATCAAAGAAGGTGTAAGTAAAGACCAAGCTGAAGAGATGAAGAAAAAACTTGAAGAAGCTGGCGCTACTTGTGAACTTAAATAATAACGATTGTTATTAAAAGAGGGCATAAGCAATACTGCTTGTGTCCTCATCAACCTCGTTGGATATAGCGATAAACTATTCGGAGACATTTTCATACCCTCGTGTCAATAGTTTTTTTGTATATCTAATATATGCATAAAATATACTACATAAAATAAACTAAACCGAAATAAGGATAACCCATGTTAAATTCTTTACATTCTGGTAATAGACTTCGTGTTGACTTTTCAAAAACACCCAGAGAGATAGAAATCCCAAACTTGCTCCAATTGCAACAAAAAAGTTTCGAAGACTTTTTGATGTTGGAAGAGAAAGATAGAAAAAATTCTACATTAGAAAAAGTACTTAGATCGTCTTTCCCGATTCATGATCAACAAAACAGACTCACGCTCAGTTATAAAAATTCTGAAATCGTAAAACCAAAATATACCGTAAGAGAGTGTATGGAGAGAGGATTAACATATGCAGTTTCTCTCAAAATGAATATCTCTTTAACTATTTGGAACAGAGATGAAAAAACAGGTGAAAAACTTGATCCAAAAGAGATTAAAGAACAAGCAGTTTTTGTACGCGATATCCCATTAATGACAGATAGAACTTCATTTATCGTCAATGGAGTAGAAAGGGTTATCGTCAACCAACTTCATAGATCACCAGGGGTTATCTTCAAAGAAGAAGAAGCAACAACAGTAGGTAGTGCACAACTTTATTCTGCCCAAATCATCCCAGACCGTGGTTCATGGCTTTATTTTGAGTATGATGCAAAAGATATCCTTTATGCACGTATCAACAAAAGAAGAAAGATCCCTGTGACGATTTTATTTAGAGCATTGGATTATTCAAAAGATGATATTGTGAAATTGTTCTATGCAACCAAAGAGATTACGATCAAAGAGAACAGATTCTTGATGAGATTTGATGCAGATGATTTCTTGGGTCGTGCAGAGTATGATGTCAAAGATATTGATGGCAATGTGGTGGTAAATGCAGGGAAAAGACTTACCAAGAAAAAAGCAGAGCAATTGATCGAGAGTGGATTGGAGTGGGTGGAATATCCATTGGAAGTACTACTTGAAAGACATTTGGCAGAGCCGATTATCAACCAAGAGAGTGGAGAGATTCTTTATGACGTTGTGACACGTTTGGATGAAGCAAAACTCAAAAAAATGATCGAAGAGGGTGTAGAGACATTTGAAATCATTAACGACCTTGCTGAGGGTGCTGATATGTCTATTATTAACTCATTCATTGCTGATAATGAGAGTTTAAAACTTTTAAAGCAAACAGAGCAGATTGATGATGAGAATATCCTTTCAGCAATCCGTATCTATAAAGTAATGAGACCAGGTGAACCGGTGACACCAGATGCAGCAAAAGCATTCTTGCAACAGCTTTTCTTTGACCCAGAGAGATATGACCTTACACAAGTAGGGCGTATGAAAATGAACCATAAACTTGGACTTGATGTACCAGAGTATGCGACAGTATTGACAACAGAAGATTTGATTCATACTGTAAAATATTTGATCAAAGTCAAAAATGGTCAAGGGCATATCGATGACAGGGATCACCTAGGAAACAGAAGAATTAGAGCGATCGGTGAGCTTCTTGGGAATGAGCTTCACAGTGGTCTTGTGAAAATGCAAAAAGCGATTAAAGATAAGATGACTACAGTGTCTGGTACACTCGATGAGTTGATGCCACACGATTTGGTAAACTCTAAAATGATCACGAACACGATCTTGGAATTCTTCGCATCGGGGCAATTGTCTCAATTTATGGACCAAACAAATCCATTGTCTGAAATTACACACAAAAGAAGACTCTCTGCACTTGGAGAGGGTGGACTTGTAAAAGAGAGAGCTGGCTTTGAGGTAAGGGATGTACACCCTACGCATTATGGGCGTATTTGTCCTATTGAAACACCAGAAGGTCAAAACATTGGTTTGATCAACACATTGGCAACTTACTCGAAAGTAAATGAGCATGGGTTTATCGAAGCACCGTATAAAGTGGTAAAAGAGTGTCAAGTGACAGACGAAATCGTTTATATCACAGCGACACAAGAAGAAGATAAATGTATCGCACCTGCTTCAACAAAAGTAGATGAGAATGGGCGCATTGTTGAAGATTTGATCGAGACAAGACTCAATGGTAATATCGAGTTAAATGAAGCAAAAAGGGTTGACCTTATTGATATCTCTCCATTAATGATTTCTGGTTCTGCTGCAGCATTGATTCCATTCTTGGAACATGATGATGCAAACCGTGCATTGATGGGTTCAAACATGCAACGTCAAGCGGTACCACTTCTGAAAACAGAAGCACCAATTGTTGGTACAGGTATGGAGGCTATCGTAAGCCGTGATGCTTGGGAGTGTATCAAAGCAAGACGATCGGGTGTCGTTGAAAAAATCGATTCTAAAAACATCTATATCATGGGTGAAGATGAGAACGGTGTATTTATCGACCATTATCCGATCGAAAAAAATATGAGAACAAACCAAAATACGACGTTTACCCAAACACCTATCGTTAAACTTGGTGATAAAATAGAAGTAAATCAAGTAATCGCCGATGGTGCAAACATGGATCAAGGTGAGCTTGCAATCGGTAAAAATATCCGTGTTGCATTTATGCCTTGGTATGGGTATAACTATGAGGATGCGATCATTATTTCTGAGAAATTGATCCGTGAGGATACTTTTACATCAGTACATATTTATGAAAAAGAAGTCGAAGCCAGAGAGCTTAAGCATGGTACAGAAGAGATCACACGCGATATTCCAAATATTCGTGAAGATGAGTTGCTTCACCTTGATGAGAGCGGTATTGTGCAGATTGGTACTTATGTAAAACCAGGGATGATTCTTGTGGGGAAAGTATCACCAAAAGGTGAGATCAAGCCAACACCAGAAGAGAGACTTTTAAGAGCGATCTTTGGAGAAAAAGCAGGACATGTAGTGAATAAATCACTTTATTGTCCAGCTTCAATGGAAGGTGTGGTTGT
>JBEAQM010000026.1:0-6070 GCA_041163845.1 Pseudomonadota bacterium
TTCTTCATACGGAGAACCTACTTTGAGTCTGGCTGTCTCTTGCGCCATTAATGCTGCAAACGCGTCATATACCTCTGCTTGAACATAGATACGTTGAAGTGAAATACACACTTGCCCAGAATTATAAAATGCACCAAAAGCACACCGCTGTGCCGCGACTACAAGGTCTGCGCTTTTTTCGATATAAGTTGCCGCATTGCCTCCAAGCTCAAGGCTTACTTTCTTGATACCTGCCTGCTTCGTGATGATGTTTCCCACAGGGACCGATCCTGTAAAACTAATCACCCTTGGAATATCACTCTGCACCAACACCGAACCTACTTCAGCATCACCATAAACGACGCAGAGTGCATCTTTTACCGCGTACGCTGACTCGACAAAAAGTTTTGCAAACATATACGCTGTCATGGGTGCTTCGGGTGTCGGTTTGAGCACCACTGTATTTCCAGCCCCCAATGCTGGGGCGATCTTATGCGCTACCAGGTTGAGAGGGAAATTAAACGGGGTGATACACACTGCTACCCCTACAGGTTCACGCCTAAAATAGGCCAACGTTTTTTTACCGCTAGGCATGATATCCGTGGGTATAGTTTGTCCTGAAAGGTTGGCAAGCTCCATCGCTGTGATCTTAATCGTCTCTACACAGCGGTCTACCTCTATGCGCGCAAATGTGATCGGTTTGGCAATCTCTTTTGCCAACATCAACGCAAATGCTTCTTTGCTCTCTTTGAGTTTTTGGGCTACATCTTCTAGCCATAAAATACGCTGCGAAAGAGGTGATGCAGCTGCTTCTTTAGTCGCCTTTTGGGCGATCTTTAGTGCCCTGAGTGCATCTTCAGCGTCACAAACTGGAGCGCTACTCACTATGCTCCCATCAAATGGACTTTTTCTTTGGCTTGTTTGTTCTTTGGTTTGGACTTGTGAACCAAAGAATATATATGCTTTCTCTACTTGCAATCTGCTCACCTTTTATGCTTTTAGAATTGGTTGATTATAACAAATTGCTTCTAAAATACCTCTATTGTCCCTTCTTATTTAGATAACTATAAATCCCCAAAGAGAGGATAATCAATGATATCCCTATGATGAGATATAAAGCATGAATCATTTGAGAATAATCATGCAAAGCTATCTTAAACACGACCATTAACGCTTCAATAGAAAGGGCAATGATAATGGCGATTGAAAATTTTGTAAGGACATTGGCATCTTCATTCACCTTGCTGTAATTTTTAAAAAAAACTTCTCGTTCTAAAATGGTTTTAGCAAGATCAAAAATCGCCAGTCCTAATGTCAAAGCAACAATCGGTTTAAATATGGCATCCAGAGTCATATCTGCACGCAAAAAAATACTTGATGCATAACTAAGCAAAGCATACCCTACCGCAAAAAAGGCAAACGCCATCAACGAAAAACCAACCGCCTTATAAAACAATTTGGTAAAATGGTTAAATCTTGGGTTTAACTCTATCAGTCCAAGTCTTCCAAGCAATGCCGATAGCCTAAAATCAAGAAAAATATACTGATCTTTCTCTTTTTTCATGACAGTGATGCAGGTATGCCCTGTCGCTGCATTCATGTATGGTGTACTGATAGAAAACTCTTCATCTTTTTGAAACATTTTACTACTCATATACGCACGGCTTTGTCCTTTTGCAGAGACTTCGATCTTGCTTCTGAACACATTTGGAGCATTTTGTATATATTCCAGATCAGTGACATAAATCAATTCCATAGAGGGAAACATCCGAAATGCTTTTTTATAATGACTCGATGCTTTTGCCAAAATGGAACCATTGTTTTTTAGTGTGGTAATAATAAATTTCTCTATATCTTCTTGATGCTCTTCATACACTTTAATAAACTCTTTCATTGATATCTCCTTGGTTGGTTAAATAGTTTCTTGACTCTCATACAGAAAACGAAATATTTTCTCTCTGCAACTCATATAGATTGGATTAGACTGCAACGCTACTCTCTCTCTTGGATGGGGCACTTTCACTTCTAGAATCTCTTCAATGCTATGATTTGATATAGCACTCATCATGATGATTCTATCGCTTAAGTAGACCGCTTCATCGACATCATCTGTGATAAGCATTACGGTACTTTTTGTCTTCTCTTTGACCTCAAGAAGATACGCTTGCATTTTATGCCTTGTGAGGGTATTCAGAGAAGAAAATGGCTGATCTAACAACACAATATCAGGAGAGATCGCCAACGCTTGAACGATACCCAAACGGTGTCGCATCTCTTCATCTAATTTTCTTGGTAATAGATACTGAACCTCATCCAATTCACCCATCGAAATGAAATAGGCTATCCTCTCTTGAAGCTCTTCTGGTTCAAGTTCTGGCATCACTTTATGAAGTACCATTTCTATATTTTCGTAGCTACTTAGCCAAGGGAGAAACGAATGGTGTTTCAAAACCATTGCTCTGTCTTGCCCTGCCCCATCGACTATGCGTCCATTGAGGATCACCTGCCCCTTGCTCTGTCGTTCAAGTCCTGAGATGATATTGAGCAAAGTTGTTTTACCGCATCCTTTGTTCCCGACAATAGCAACAATTTCATTTTTTTGCACCTCAAAATTAATTTTTTTGAGAAGAATTTTATCTTCATCTTTCGATATAGGAATACTTTTTTCAATATTTTTTAAACTCAAAAACTGACTCATTTCACTTTCTCTCCTTTACCTGTAATCAAAATAATAAGTTATTTTACTGACCACCTTATCGATCACAAAAATCACCAACGAAACAATAGCTATACCAATGAGTATATTGTCGTACATCAACTCTGTATAGGCGTACCATATCCAATACCCCATCCCTTTATCTTGAAGCAACATCTCCACAGGCAATGCTACCATCCATGCAATCGATAACGAGCGTTTTAACCCTACAAAAATAGAAGGCACTACCAAAGGGAGAATCACCTGCATCAATCTTTCTCTTTGGGTTAACTGCAACACTCGTGACATTTTTATATAATCTTCATGCACAGAAAGAAGCCCCTCTTCTGTGCTCCTAATAATCGGCCATAATGACGCAATAAATACTGTAAATAGGGTCGCCAAAGTATGATCTTGAAACATCAAAAGGACAAAAGGCAACCAAAGCAACGGTGGAACAATCTTCAAAAATTCCATGAAAGAGTGAAGTAAAAATCTCAAATTTCTATTCAATCCAAGCAAAATACCCAAAGGCAACCCTACCATCAGCGTAAGTCCCAAGCCACCAAAAACATTGGTCAATGTAGTCAAAAGATGCCAAAATAGCCCCTGCTCTTCATCGTCTTCGATATCCAATCCATGGGGCAATACCCCTTCGATCTCTTCCCCTTCTGCATCGACACCCCCAAATGCTGCTACATACGTACTCTGTGGCGAAGGAAATCCGTTAATCGATGAAGCTAAGGCATTCCATACTATCAAAAGCAGTACGAACATTAAAAGTATCAAAAATATTTTTCGCATATTTTCTTTCATGTTTTTCCCTTTTGCTTCTAGTGATTCATCACAGCATTGTGATGAATCAGTTGTTTGATCCCACCTTTGATATTCAAAGGGGTATACTCATTTTGCGTTAATATCCGTGACGCTTTAACGCTTCTGTTTCCTGATCTACAGTAAACCAAAATCGGTTGATCTTTAAATTGGCTCAATTCATTTAACCTATCAGAGAGCACTTGTACAGGGATATTGATCGCATTTTTAAGATGTTTTTCCTGATATTCATGCTCAGTTCTCACATCCAAAAGCACCCTTTGAGGGTTTGCCTCTAGCATCAACATCGCTTGGCGGGCATCGACCGATTCAAAATTGGCTAATATCCACCCTTTGTCATAAGCATAAGAGAGGAAAAGCCCTGCCATACTTAGCCAATAAACAAAAATTACCGACATCATAAAAAGTATTAAACGTGTTACTCTCACACTGACTCCAAACTAATACACAAATAATTTACACCTTAGAGTATAGCTATTAATCTAAGCGATTGATGCGGATGTATTGTCTATTTTTTATCCAATGAAACACTTTTGAATCACAAACGATGATGCACTTTCGATCAAACAGCAATTTTCTATCGTCTGTAGAGATTCTCAACCAACTATTAACACCTTTTTAGATAGAATAATCCTTTAATTTTGCTAGACACAATGTCTATCTTGGAGCATACGAAATGGATAAATCAAAATATATTTGGATGGATGGTCAACTCACCCCTTGGGATGATGCAAAAGTGCATGTTCTTACACATACGCTTCATTATGGTAATGGTGCTATAGAGGGGACTAAAGCATACAAAACCGTGGATGGGAGATGTGCTATCTTTAAACTCAACGAACACACACAAAGACTTCTCAACTCTTCGAAAATGACACTCATGAATGTCCCTTTTACTCTTGAGGAACTCAACGCTGCGCAAGTCAAACTTTTACAAGAGAATGAACTTTTCAACGGTGCTTACATAAGACCACTGGTTTATCTTGGGTATGGTGTCATGGGACTCTACCATAAAGAGTGTCCGGTCAATGTTTCTATCTCTGCATGGGAGTGGGGAGCATACCTTGGAGAAGAGGGGCTTAGACGTGGTATCCGGCTCAAAATTTCTTCTTTTACCCGCACACCAAACACAGCGGGTATGGGAAAAGCAAAAGCGGTCGCTAACTACCTTAACTCACAAATGGCAAAATACGAAGCGGTAGAAGCAGGCTATGATGAAGCACTTTTAAGAGACGATCAAGGGTATATTGCCGAGGCGTCAGGGTCTTGTTTTTTCATGGTAAGAGATGGGAAACTCATCTCCCCACCTTCAGACAATACACTTGAGTCAATCACACAAAATACCATTATCGACTTGGCAAAAGAGATGGGTATCGAAGTGATCCGAAGACGTGTAACACGTGAAGAGATTTACATTGCACAGGAAGCTTTCCTGACTGGAACAGCGGCTGAAGTAACCCCTATCCGTGAAGTAGACGCTCGTATCATTGGTAGTGGTTCTAGGGGTCCGATGACAGAGAAACTTCAAGCAGCGTACTTTGATGCCGTTTCTGGTAAAAACCCAAACTATATCAAACATTTAACCTATATTAACTAAACAAAGGAGTCTTATGCCAGCAGATATGAATGACTATTTTAAAAAGAAAAAACCAACCAGCACGATGAACAACAACGAAAATACGGACAATACTGAAAACAATCCTTATAACCCTTTTAATAATATCGGCAAAGGTGCCCCGTGGATGTTCGTTGTGGTTGCGATAGGATTTGGACTTTTTATACTTAAGCCATTTATCATCATAAACTCTGGTGAGGTTGGAATCAAGATCAATACAGGTAAATTTGAAGAGCAGCCTTTGGCTGCAGGATTACATTTTTTTGTCCCTATCTTACAAAAAATCATCCCTGTCAATACTCGCATTAGAATGATCACTTACTCAGATATCCAAAGTGGAGAAATAGGCGATTCATACAGAAATCTCGAGGGTGGACTCAAAAGAAACCCTGCGATTACCGTTTTGGATAAGAGAGGATTAACTGTCAACATAGATATCGCGGTACAGTATAGACTTAGAGCAGAAACTGCCCCTGCAACGATCGAAAAATGGGGAGCAAGCTGGGAAGAGAAGATCATCAACTCTAAAATGCGTGAAGTGGTACGCGATGTCGTAGGTCAATACACAGCCGAACAACTTCCAGAGATGCGCAATCAAATCGCCAAAGCGATCGAGGTGAAAGTCAAAGAGAGTGTAGATTCATTACTTAACCATCCTGTCGTTCTAGAATCAGTAGAACTTAGAACGATCAATCTGCCGACTAAAATCAAAGACCAAATCGAAAGGGTGCAGATCGCCAAGCAAGAGGTAACAATCGCTGAACAACAAAAAGAAAAAGCAAAACAAGAAGCGCAGCGAAAAGCAGAAATTGCTAGAGGGGAAGCAGAAAGAAACCGTATCGAAGCACAAGGTGAAGCTGATAAGATACGTATTGAAGCCGAAGAACAAGCTAAAGCCAATAAGCTTATCTCTGAATCACTAAGTGACTCTCTTTTAAAACTTGAGC
>JBEAQM010000027.1:0-3317 GCA_041163845.1 Pseudomonadota bacterium
TTTGAACGATCTCTTCAAGGGACATCGAAGCATACGGTGTCCCTTCTGCAAGCTTATTGAGATTGTTGACATAGGTGGCATGGTGTTTGCCGTGGTGATAGGTGAGTGTTTGGGCTGAAATGCTAGGGGCTAAAGCATCTAGAGCAAAAGGGAGTTCCATTAATGTATGTGTCATATCAAATCCTTTTTTGTTTTACTACCTCTAGTCTACGTATGCTGTGTGTAAAAAGTGTGTAATCCTTTGGGGTTAGGGGCGATAGACTTTGATGTTAGTCGCACCATACGCATCACGCAGGTATTGGGCATGGAGCTGGCTCATCACCCCTTTGTCGCAGTAGAGAAGGTATTCTTTGGTTTTGTCTAGGTTCACAAACGCTGTTTTGAGTTTATTAAATGGTATCTTGATCGTCTCACAAGGGGCACTGACGATCTCCTCTTCGGTACGGATATCGATGACGACATGCTGGGTGTTGTCGATCTGTTTGACGATCTCCACAGGGGCGTGGGCGGTCACATCTTCGACGATCTCATCGACATAAATCGTCTTAGCCTCTGCTACTGCACGATCGAGCACGTCATAGTTAAAACGGTGCGCTTCCCGCTCCATTCTTTTGTAAGAGCCGTGTGTGGTTGGGTTGCGAGAGATCACCCCACAATACTCTGGCATACTCTCTGCGAATTGTTTGGTCCCGATCTTGGTAGCGATTTGGATAATCTCTGGCTTGTTCATGGTGGCGAGTGGACGGAGGATAAGTTTATGGGTCACTTCATCGATTAAGGCCAGATTGCGCAAGGTTTGGCTGGAGACCTGCGCGACACTCTCTCCAGTGAGTAGGGCATCTATCCCCATCTCATCGGCTACTTTTTGGGCAGCTTGAAGCATGAGACGTTTGAGCATGACACCCATGTAGGTGACGTGTGTCGATCGAAAAATCTCATCTACGATCCCTTCGAAAGGGATCGAGATGAAACGTACACGATGCGAAGCCCCAAATCTATTCCACAGATACAGTGCCACTTGTTTCACCCCTATCTCATGGGCGATGCCACCTAGGTTGAAGAAGATAAAATGGGTTTTAAGCCCCCGTTTCATCGTAAGATAACTTGCCACCGTAGAGTCAAATCCCCCCGACATGAGTGAGAGTATCGCCCCTTGGGTCCCCAGAGGAAATCCGCTCAAACCAGTGTGTTTCATGGTGATGATGTTGAGCTGTTTTTCGATCAGTTCGAGTCTGAGTGTCACTTCTGGGTGGTGAAGATCCACCCCTTTTGTTTCATTGTGAGAGAGCATATACCCACCGATGGCTTGTTCGATCTGTATAGACCCAAAAGGGTGTGTCCCAGAGCGTTTTACCCGCACCACAAAGGTTTTCCCCACGATCTCATGCGCCATCATTTCATTGGCTTTGACTTTGATCTGATCGAGTGTCTCCATCCCATCAAACTGCAATGCCTCTAACACTTGTTCGATCCCAGGGGTATGGAGCAAGATCTCTCTTGCTTGCTCGATATATGCCATGGGGGTTACCACTTCGATCTTATCAGAAAACTTTCGTACATGGATGTGCGGATCGATACGGTGCAAAAGGGTGAGGAGGTTGTTGTAGAGTTGCCCTACCATTTGGCGTTTTGCCGCAGAGCCTTTCACCATGATCTCTGGAAAGAGTTTGAGGATAAATTTTTGTGTTGTTTGAGAGCTATCTTCCACGCGCCAATACCTTTTGTTGATATGGGTGTGATTATAGCACAGTGGCGCTGTTACTCTTCTAGAGGGAAATGCAACGACACCGATTGCGACGCTTCAAAAAGCGATTGAGAAGCGACGTAGATGCTTCGGTTGGTATTGAGAAGAGAGACGACCCGCTTGTCGTTCATTTGCGGAGAGCTGATCGAGGTGGTGATCATTTTGATCAGTTCTTGGTTCTCCTCTTTGCTTTTTTTAAATTTTTCATCGCAGGTGGCTTGGTCCCATACTTCATCCATATAATTAATATAGATCAGTATCGTATAGAGAAGATTGCGTCGTATACGGTCATAGAGTTCATGGACGATGGTATTAGAGCTTTGGGTAAATTCATTAATGTCGTTTTTGATATCTTTGAGGATTTTGGCGGCATAGACAGATTCTCTCACAGAGGTCAGGAGGATATCTAGATTTTCTCTCTCTTCATTGTTGAGCGCTTGCTGGTACAAAACAGCGACAAATTCCATGATCTTCATCTCGATCTCTTTGATGTTTTTATAAAACGTCGTATGGTTGAAGGGGATCGTGGTTTGGTTGGTTTCTACTGCCTCTTTGAGATTCATTTTTTTGGTGAAGATATCATCTGGTTTGATGTTGGCGATGAGGAGGGCAAACTTCATCGTCTTGACGAACAGGGTGTTGACTTCGTTGTGGAGTGCTACGAGTGCAGTCTGGGAAAACTTCGGGTCGACCAGATGGATGTAGCGTGTCGCTTCTGGTTCTTTGGTGATGAAAAGGGTGTTTAAAAATCTTGACAACACCCCGATAAAGGGGAGGAAAAGGACCACACCCAGAAGGTTAAAAAGGGTATGAAAAAGGGCTAAAGCGAGCACTGGATGGATCGCGATGCTCTCAAATCGCACGACCACTTCGAGCAACACATCCAAAAAAACAAAAGCGACAACCGCAGTGACGAAATTGAAAATAAAATGTGCCAACGCCACCCGTTTTTTATCGGGGATCCCACCGATGGAGCCTAGTACCGCAGTCATGGTGGTGCCGATGTTGCTCCCTATGAGAAGGGCTGCGGATTGTTCGAAGTTAAACATATGGCTATAAAGGGCGCTGAGCACGATAGCAGTAAAAGCAGAGCTCGATTGGATAATCGCTGTCAAGACAAACCCTATCAAGACAAAAGCGATCAGCGGCAACCCCACAAATTGGGTCAAATCGATCGAGATAGCGAACGACTCGATCGCCTTTTTCATGAAGTCTAGCCCTAAAAAAAGGAGTCCAAATCCCGTGGAAAGTTTTGCGATATGGGTGACCGATTTGGAGGCGCGAAAAAAGATCAAAGCCAACCCACCCATACCGATAAACGGTAGGGCAAACGATTCGATCTTCACTTGAAACCCCAATGTCGCGACGATCCAAGAGGTCATCGTGGTCCCCACATTGGCGCCAAAAATGATCCCGATGGCACTATAAAGCGAGATCATAGAGACCGATACAAGTGAAAGGGTGATGAGGGTGACCGCAGAGGAGCTTTGGAGCAGGGCGGTTGAGAGTGTCCCTGTGAGGAGTGACTTAAAAGTCGAAGAGGTAGAGTTTTTTACCCACCGTTTAAACCGAT